>NZ_JAUQXO010000077.1:0-65059 GCF_030834625.1 Geobacter sp. | reverse complement strand
GTCACACCCGTTCCCATCCCGAACACGGAAGTTAAGCCCCTCTGGGCCGATGATACTGCACGGGTAGCTGTGTGGGAAAGTAGGTCGCCGCCGGGATTTTATTACAAAAAGCCCCGCTCTCTTAAATGAGTGCGGGGCTTTCGCTTTTTGCAGCAGCCAGTGTCAGTTTGGACGCTAGCACGGTCAAAGCGATCGGTTTCAAACATAAGGTGCTGCCTATAAGCTGGAATCGCAGATGAGGGCTGAAGTGGCCGCAGTGCTCCAATGCCGAAGTAGCTGATCGAGCCGACATCCCCGATTGCATGAACAGCCCCGAAATATTGGCACGTCGTGAGAAGGGTCTGACCACCATTGCTGCGGTCAAAGCCGATATCAAGCGTCTGTCACCCCGTACCCCAATGACAAGCAGGAGTCGAATGAGGTGTCCTGTCAACAGTGGACACTCCCATCTCAAGCGACAGCCGGCTGTCTGATGAAATTCTGAGCGAACACGGCTGGCGCAATATAACCAAGGCACGAGTGGCGCCGTTGGCGGTTGTAGAAGATCTCGATGTACTCTCGGATGGAGGCTTCGGCCTCTGCCCGGGTCGCGTAACGACAGTGATGGACCAGTTCGTTTTTCAGGCTTCCCCAGAAGCTCTCTATCGGTGCGTTATCATAGCAGTTTCCCCGGCGCGACATTGACGGCGTCATGCCGAACTACTCAAGAAGTTTACGGTAGTCGTGGGAGCAGTACTGGCTGCCACGATTCGATCAACTCGGCCGCGGGACGTTTCTGCTGCACCGCCCGGAAAAGGGCTTTGCCTGTCAGTTCCTGGGTCATGCACTCGGCCATGGCGTAGCCGACGATTTCGCAGGTGAAGACGTCCTTGACACCCGCAAGGTAAAGCCAGCCTTCGCCGGTGGGAATGTAGGTAATGTCGGTGACCCAGACCTCGTTGGGAGCGTTGGGCGTAAAGGTTTGATCCAGAAGGTTTTCAGCTACTGGCAAGCTGTGGTTCGAATTCGTGGTTGCCTTGAACTTGCGCTTCTGCCGACAGCGCAGCCCCAGTTCCCGGCGCAGACGGGCAATATGGTCGCGCCCGCCGACGAAACCATCTGCCGCCAACTCCGGCTGCAACCGCCGTGCGCTATAGCTTTCGCGAGTGCGTTTGTGGGCGGCTATAATCGCCACCCTCAGTCGTTCATCCTCCTGGGCTCGACGCGAGCGAGGGTTTTCGCCTCAGCCAGGCATAAAAGCCGCTACGCGACACGTTGAACACTCGGCTCATTATTGTTACTGAAAAAATGGAGTCGCCACTTTTTCATGAACGCGTACCGGGCAGCGACTCCTTGGCAAAGTACGCGATCGCCTTTGTCACGCTCCATGCGGGCCTCAGCCAGCTCCTTACGCAACCGGGCATTCTCGGCCTCCAAATCCGCCGCAGAACGTGCCCCGGGTGCTGGGAAGCCTTGCTGGTTGCCATCCCAGTTCGCCAGAGTCCCCTTAGGAATCGCCAGCCGCTTTGCTGCTCCCTTCTGGGACAGCTTTGTTCGGTTACCAGTTTGACCGCCTCGGCACGAAACTCTGGCGTGTAACGCTGCTGTTTTTTCATGTTTACCTCTCTCGGTAGTTTACCAAGCGGGAGTGTCCATTGTCTTCAGGATACCTCACCACCATTTGACTTCCGGTGCTGCTCCAGTCGAGCTACGCTCTCCTTCCGCAGCACCGGTGGCACTGACATCCTTTTCCATTGACGACCTCCTTGAACACGTAGATTTACCTCATTTTCGTGTCCAAGAAAACCGTGCCGCCATAGCGTCCCTATATGCGAACAACGTACCTGACGCGGCGGGGATCATCTGATGGTTGGCCTGAAACGGCTGCGGCCCCTAGTGGAATCCAGGGGCCGCACATATAAGTTGTTTCGAAATCTTACTTTGATAAACTGGAGTGTGTATTCCTCATGGATCAGTTCCACCAACATTAACACACTTCATGAACTGCCGTGTACGGAACTGTACGAACGGTAGTGTGGGAGGACGGCGGGGATGACCCCGCCTCCTTCCTGATATGATGACCTTTTCTTTTTACGGGAGGGTCAATGGGTGCATATAATTGCAATCTTAGATAAGACCGTGGGCGACCATGGCGTTTGCAACTTTGATGAATCCTCCAATGTTGGCACCGACTACGTAGTTGCCGGGGCATCCATATTCATCTGCAATTTCGTAGCAAAGGCTATGAATGTTTATCATTATCTCTTCCAGTTTCTTTTCCGTGTAGTCGAACGTCCAGGAGTCGCGGCAGGCATTCTGCTGCATTTCAAGCGCTGATGTTGCTACTCCGCCGGCATTGGCCGCTTTCCCCGGTCCGTAGGCAATCTTTGCTTCAAGGAAGACCTTGACCCCCTCGGGAGTGGTAGGCATGTTGGCGCCTTCACCCACGGCGATGCAGCCGTTTTTGACGAGAGTTTGGGCATCCTTGCCATTGATTTCGTTCTGGGTTGCCGACGGCATGGCAACCTGACAGGGGATTTCCCATATATTGCCGTTGTTGATGTATTTTGCATCTTTATGGTAGTCCACATAGTCTTTAATGCGGCGACGCTCAACCTCTTTGAGTTGCTTGATCAGGTCTAGGTCGAGACCTTTTTCATGGTAGATGACGCCGTTGGAGTCTGAGCAGGCGACGCACTTGCCGCCGAGTTCGCGGATCTTTTCTATGGTATAGATGGCAACGTTGCCCGACCCTGAGACGGTGCAGATTTTGCCGTCGAAGGATTGACCCTTGGCCTTGAGCATTTCGTGAACGAAGAACGTGGCGCCGTAGCCGGTTGCCTCGGTGCGGACAAGAGAGCCGCCGTAGTGGAGACCTTTGCCCGTGAGGACGCCTGCTTCGTAGCGGTTGGTGATTCGCTTGTACTGGCCGAACATGTAGCCGATTTCGCGGCCGCCAACGCCGATGTCACCGGCCGGAACGTCCGTATGCTCGCCGATGTGGCGGTAGAGCTCGGTCATGAAGCTCTGGCAGAAACGCATGATTTCGTCGTCGGATCTCCCCTTCGGGTCGAAGTCGGAGCCCCCTTTGCCGCCGCCGATGGGCATGCCGGTCAGGGAGTTCTTGAAAATTTGCTCGAAGCCGAGGAACTTGATGATGCCGAGGTAGACTGACGGGTGGAAACGGAGCCCGCCTTTGTAGGGACCAAGGGCGCTGTTGAACTCAACGCGGAAACCGCGGTTGATCTGGACCTGGCCCTTGTCGTCCTGCCAGGGTACCCGGAAGATGATCTGCCGCTCTGGTTCGCAGATCCGCTCGATGATTTTGCGCTCTTTATATTCGGGATGCTTGACAAGAACGGGGCCGAGGGATTCGAGAACTTCCCTGACTGCTTGGTGAAATTCAACTTCTCCCGGGTTGCGCCGAAGAACTTCCTGATAAATCGGTTCTACTTTGTCGTCGAGCAGCTGTGGTGACATGATGCCTCCTTTGATTAAAGTGTGAGCGATATTCAGCGTGTGCTCATGGGGTATGCATCGAATTACGGCGAATGCCTTGGGCGTATGCAGATGTTGCACCAAAAACAACGCTGCTGTCTAAATTCTAGGCACGTGATTGATTTTGCAGCAGAATGCACAGCGACTTGGTATGTGTTGAATCAATTGAGGATCATTGTGTGATTACCTAATATACATAGCTGTGTAGTCACATTACATAAAAGAGTGTATGGGATGTTGTCGGTTTGGTCTTTGTTTGGTATCCTGATAGCAACTCGAAACGATACGCCATTAATTGATTTGTAGTAAGGAGATAAGACCCTATGCTCGTAGAGATGCACTGTCATTCCGAGGAGCACTCACCGTGCAGTGCGGTTTCGGCAGTAGAGCTCGTAAGGCAGGTTTTCGCAAAGAATCTCCAAGGAATCGTGTTTACCGACCATCACTATCTCTGGGACGAAGATGAGTTGAGGGGGGTTCGGCGTGCATCGGAGGTTCCCGATCATTTCATGATTCTCAGCGGGCAGGAAGTCTGGACCCCTGAGTTGGGCGACGTGCTCGTTTACGGCGCCACGGAAGCGTTGCCTCAGGGAACACCGCTGGCCGAGGTGAGAGGGCGTTTTCCCGAGGCTGCTCTCGTATGGGCTCATCCCTACCGGAAGGGGAAGCGGCCGGCGCCGGAGAATCTAAAGAGCACCCTCATTGACGGCGTGGAGGTTTTCAACTCCGGCCACACGGTTCGGGAGAACAGCATGGGATTGCAGGACTGGCACCGGGAGAGATTCACCGCCCTTGCGGGGACCGATACCCACGGCGGGAGTTATGCTGGGCTCTATCCGACCCACTTTGATCACACGGTGCGGACCATTCAGGAGCTGGCGCTTGAGATCCGTAACGGACGCTGCCGACCTTTTCTCAAAGAGATCCCTCACGCCGGGGCCAACAGCCAGGTGATCGAAGTGACGATCGGGACCAAAGGGCTCGATGAGGTTCGGGAGCGGATCATCATCAAGGAGATCTCAAACGTTCACAAGTGGCGGTCTGCAGAGCGGGCCTTCAGGATCATGGACGCCATAGCCCAACAGGGGTTTGACGGAGGTACGTACCGGGTACCTAAGCCCATCGATGAGGATCCGGCATCCATGACCCTGATCGAACAGGGGCTGCGGGGGAAATCCCTCTTCGACAAGCTCCTGACGGCCGATGACGAGGACGGTCGAGAGTACGTTATCATGGCAGCGGAGTGGCTTGCCCGACTCCACGGCTGTTGTTTGCGGATAACCCCTGCCGGCGAGTTTCTGGACAAGGAAGCCTCGCGTCTTGAGCGCTACCTGGAGCGCTTCACCGAGATGCATCACAGACAGACGCGCAAGGCTCGGGAAATTATCGACGCGGTCAGGGCAGGGGAGACCGCCATTGCCAGGGAACACGGCGAAGTCATGGTCCAGGGGCATGGCGATTATCATCCCAAGAACATTTTTATGGGGCAGGACAGCCTTGAGAATCGTGCCACCCGTTTTGTTGCGGCCATCGATTTCGAGAGTTCGTATGTCCTCCCCCGGGCCTTCGATGTCGGATGTTTTCTGGCCCAGTTCCGCAACCAGTTCTTTGGTCATCAGCATATTCTGCAGCGTTATCCCGAGGAGCTCTTCCTCGACGCCTATTTGAGGAGTGCAGAAACGGTAGAGACGGATTTTCTGCGGCAGGTGGAGCTTTTCCGGGCAAGAACGAATATGAGCATCGCTGCTTATCTGATCAAGGTGGGGCTCGGGGATAGCGAAGATCTCTGGCGGGTGCTGGTGGAGGCGGAACGGGCCATAAGCCATCTGTGAGATTCCGCTTTCGGAGCACAAACGCGATGGTGTTTTGTCCCTGAAGGGCTATACTGCTATACTCTACCAATAATGAATTACGCCAAGGAGGAACCATACCCATGCTGAGCAAGGAGATGACGGCAGCCCTCAACAAGCAGTTGAACACGGAGCTTTATTCGGCGCACCTCTACCTGTCCATGTCATCGTACGCCAGTTCCATCGGCCTCAAGGGGGCGGCCAACTGGTTCATGATCCAGTACCAGGAAGAGATGGTACATTTCATGAAGTTTTATACTTACATCAACAGCCAGGGAGAGCATGTGGCTCTCGGTCCCCTCGACGCCCCACCCAACGAATTTCCGTCGCTGCTCGAGATGTTCGAAGAGACCCTGAAGCATGAGATGTTCATTACCCGGTGCATCAATGAACTGACCGAGCGTGCCGTGAAGGAAAAGGACCATGCAACCCAGATATTTCTCCAGTGGTTTATTACCGAGCAGGTGGAGGAGGAGGAGAACGACCGGGAAATCATTGGCAAACTGAAGTTGATCGGAGATAACGGCTACGGGATCTTGATGATTGACAACGAGCTGGGTGCCCGGGTCTTTACCCCTCCCGCCGCCGCTGCTGCCTGACATGGGGAGTTCTCCTCCTGGGTACGGGGATGCGCATCACGCGTTCCCGTACCCGGTATCGATTTGAGGGGTGTATGAAAGTCAGGTTTTGCGAGCACAACAAGGGGATGTCCAAGGTATACAAGAAGCTCACGAATACCTTCCCCAAGCTGGACGTGAAGATCAAGAACTGTATCAAGAAGTGCGGTCCATGTCATAAGACGCCGTTCGCCGTTGTGGATGGCAAAACCGTCTGCGGCATCGATGCTGAAGACCTTTACACCAAAATTGTCAAGGATCTGGGTCTGTAGGTAATCCCCCGTCCGTTCCTCCCTCCTGTCTTTCTCCGCAGTTGTCCAAATCGTTTCCCGATGTGTCTCTGGTCATGAAAATCATTTGTGTATCCTTTGTCATGGTGCTGTGACTAATATCTGTTCAAGTTTTCTGTCGGACAGCCGAAACATTAACTGTATACGGTAACGTTACGTTTTGGCTCAAGGGTCACTATTTGGATTTCTATGGCATGGTAAAGCGAATTCTCCTTTCCCTCTTTTCGTCCCGGCGAAGGATCGCATGTTTGGCGGGCGTTGTGGTGCTTGCCGTCTGTGCGACCGTGGTGAAGGTCCGTCCCTACTGGCATTTCGAGGGGGTGTATGTCCTCAAGGGCGGAGATGGTTGGTTCGAGATCACGGATGACCTGGTTCTCGGCGACGAGAACCGGCTCCTTTTGGCGCTGCCGGCGCAACCCCTCTTCAAGTTCCTTCGGGGCAGCGTAAGTTATGCATCGGCTGGCACTCACCTGGAGCATGAATGGTTCCGGTTCGATGGAAGTGGCCATGTGGAGGGGCATTTCGCCGATGGAACTATATTTCTCACGTGTCTGAGTCGCTATCTCGACAGCGGCGGCAAGGAGACCAGGGGGGTCTTTGTCGGTGGCGGGCTGCCGTTCGATCTGGGAGACGCCGGCAAGGAAACCCTCAATGACACCGGCGTTTCATTTTTCGATGGGACCCGCTGGCACCACATCTGGTGCAACGTCAACGAATCGATCACTCCCTGGAGCAACCCTTCTACGATTATTGCCCCATCATCCTGGCGGTTTCTCGGTAGCAGGGTAGCAAAGGATACTTCGGAGGAACTCGTCATCACGAGCAGCCACGAAGTCGAACTGGACGGGCTGCCGTTCAGGGTCGACCGTGTTGCCGTGTTCAGGGCGGGAACCCGCTACTTTACCCTGGCAATCCGGTTTACGAATACCGGCCGGTTTCCCGGCGGCTACTATTATGTCTATGGAGATGAGCCGTGGGTGGGGAATTACGGCACGTCGATCGGAAACGTGGGATGGGTGAGGGACCGCCTTGTTCCCTATGAGGAGGCGATCAACCCTCGGGAACACCGCTGGGCCGGCTATTTCGATTACGGCAACGAGGCTGCGGGTGAAGAGCACATCTTCAGCGGCATTGCCAACTTCATCGAGTGGCAGGGGAACATTACCCCGGACCTCGTCTATTTCTCAAACCAGATCGGCACCTATGCCGCACCAGTGAGTCGTGTCCCCCTCAATCACCCCAACAACCGGGTCCTGTTCCTGCAATGGGGGCCCCGCCTTCTGGACCCCGGCCAGTCCGATACAATCATTCTTTCCATAGGGATGGCTGACCGTGACCCGATGTCGGGATTTCCGGTCAAGCCGGATACCCCCCTCGATCCAGCTCTTCTTGAGCCGTTCTTCGCCCCGGGGTCCTAACCCGCTGCCCCGCTCATTTTCCCCGCAAAACTCTCCACAAACCGCCTGTCGATGAAATCCTTGAGGCGAAACGCGAGTCGTCCCCGCCAGACGATACCGTTGCGCACGAGGAGGGCGGTGTCGTCTCCCAGGTTGAGAAGCTGCAGGAAACTGCGCTGGGGATTGAACGGCAACAGCCGCTTACCGGTGAGCTGTGCCTGAAGGTTGTGGAAGAGGATCGGCCCCTGGCGCACGGCATAGACGCCGACCCGCGGGAGTGGCTGCTCGGCCAGGGTGATGCAGTCGCCGCCTCCGAATACGGCCGGTGACCCTGTCGAACGGAGGAAGCGGTCCACGAGGAGCGAGCCGTCCGGGGCCAGGGGGAGCCCGCATTCCCCCAGAAGCGCAGGAGGTTTCACCCCCGTTGCCACCAACGCCAGGTCCCAGGCAACCGTTCGTCCGTCGGAGAGGACCGCTCCACCGTCCATCCATCCTTTCACGCTCACTCCTTCCACTGTTTCGATCCGACTCTCTGCAAGGGCATTGAGCACCACTTCGCGCGCCCGTGGGGGAAATCGGTGCAAAATTGGGCTTGAGGCAACGAGGGTGATATCCCCCCTGTCCCTGAGAAGTCGCCGGACATTGCCGGCAATCTCGACTCCCGCTGCCCCGCCCCCCACGACGAGAACATGGGGGGGCTTCGAACGTGCGACCGCCAGGAGCCGTTCCCGGGCAGCGACCAGGTTTGCGATGGGTTTCACCGGAACGATGCAGTCAGAGGGAAGGGGATTGTCGGCCACGATTGAGCCGATGTTGAGGGACAGGGCGTCGTAAGAGAGAGTGGTGCCGTCGGCCAGGTGGAGCCGTCTGGCCTGGGAATTGATCCTCTCAGCAGGGGCGACGACGCAGCGGGCGCCACCGCCCTCCGCGAGACTCTGCACGTCGATGCGGATATCCTCAGGGCGATAGCGCCCGCCAAGCATCCCCGGCCCCATTCCCGAGTAGTAGTGGAAGCGGTCCGGGGTGACAAGGGTAACGGCGATTCCCCGGCCGATGAGGACGCGAAGACGGCGAAGGGTGTAGAGGTGGGCATGCCCGCCCCCTACCAGGACCAGGTGTGGTGAGCCGCTGCCGGGTGGCATTGCTTTCGGGCCTGTTCAGGCCTGTGCAGAGAAGCGGCTTGCGGTGAGAGGCTCCGCTGGCTCCATCCTTATGCCGTGGTCCGGGTTGGCAGCCATATGGAGTAGCGTCCTGAAGACCGTCTCCGCTGTGTCGGGACGACCGAGGGCCGCGGCAATCTCATCGGCCGTCAGAGAGGAACCGGTCCCGCGCAGGTGGGCGATGATGCCGGCCTGGAGCGAGAGCACCGTGCCGGCCGCCTTCTTCCCCGCCTCCACCCCCGGCTGGTGATAGGCGTTGATGTTCACCAGCGAGGCGTAGAGCCCCACCGCCCGCTCGAACAGGGCGATGAGCATGCCGACGGTGCGGGGCGACACCTCGGGGATGGTGATGGTGAGGGATTCCCGCCCTTTTTCGCTGAGGGCCGTGCGGCTCCCCTGGAGAAAGCCGGCCAGGTAGTCGCCGCTGGTCACCCCCGGTTCCACTGGCAGGGACATTCCGCGCCGGTCCCGGAGCACTTCGACGAAGGTGACGAAGAAGTTGTTCACCCCCTCGCGGAGCTGCTGCACGTAGGCGTGCTGGTCCGTGGCCCCCTTGTTGCCGTAGACCGAAATCCCCTGGCAGACCACGTTCCCGTCACGGTCCAGCTCCTTGCCGATGGATTCCATGATGAGCTGCTGGAGGTAGCGGGAGAAGAGGAGGAGCCGGTCCTTGTAGGGGAGGACCACCATATCGCGGGAACCTTTGCCGCCGGTGGCGTGGTGCCACATGAGGGCCAGGAGCGCCGCCGGGTTGCGGGCCGTGTCGGTGCGGCGGGTTAGAGCATCGCAGAGCCGTGCCCCCTCCAGCATGCTGTCGATGTCGAGCCCCTGGATGGCGGCGGGGAGAAGCCCCACGGCCGAGGTCACGGAGGTGCGGCCCCCGACCCAGTCCCACATGGGGAAGCGGGCAATCCAGCCGGCCTGGGTGGCAGCCCGGTCCAACTCGCTTCCCTCGCCGGTGACCGCCACGGCGTACCGGGGGAAATCGAGTCCGGCCCGGCGGTAGGCGGCCTCGGCCTCAAGCATGCCGTTGCGGGTCTCCTTGGTGCCGCCGCTCTTGGAGATGACCAAAGTCAGGGTTTCGGCAAGGCCTGCGCCGATCCCGGCGAGGACCCGGTCCATGCCGTCGGGGTCGGTATTGTCGAAGAAGTAGGGAGTGAGCGGGTTGCCTGCATCCCCCAAGGCGTCGGCCACGAACTGGGGCCCCAGGGCCGAGCCGCCAATCCCCACCACAAGGAATTTCCGGAAGGGGCGCCCGTCCGGTGTCGCGATGCTGCCGTCGTGGACGCCGGCGGCGAATTCCCTGATCCGTCGCACTGTCTCGCCAATTTCCGCGGCGATCTCGCCGGTGGGGGCGAGGGCTGGAGTCCGCAACCAGTAGTGCCCCACCATCCGCCCCTCGTCGGGGTTGGCGATGGCGCCTCCCTCAAGCTCCGCCATCTCGGCGAATGCCTTGCGGATGGCCGGTTCCATGGCCTCCAGGAAGCCCTCAGAGAAATTCATCCTGCTGATGTCCAGCATGAGTCCCGTTTCGGGGTCGTGGAGAAGGTGGGTTCTGTAACGGTTCCAGAGGGTTATGGTATCCATGGTGGTCTCCTTTTTTACGCCAGTGAGCCGGTGCAGCTCGATCCCTCGCCGGCGGTGCAGCAGTAGCAGTGCTGGGCCAGGACGAGTTCAGTCCCCGTAGTGGCCGCCTCATCAAGGTTGTCTATGGTAAGAATTGTACCATTGCTCCCGGTTATCGGCTGGCCGATGGCCTGATTAAAGTCGCAGTTGTAGAGAATCCCCTGCCAGTCGATGCTGACGAGGGTCCGGCACATGATGGCGGGGGCCGCGTCGGGGTTGAAGCGGGTGGCGAGGGTGGTCAGGTAGCGCTCGTAGGTGCCGGTTGCCTCCAAGTGTTCCCGGAAACGGCCGATGGGGGCGTTGGCGATGGTGTAGAGGTTGTTGAAGCGGATGCCGTAGCGCGTCAGGAGTTCTGCCCGGTAGGCTTCTTCCAGCTCCCGCTGGGAGCCGGGTATGAAGGGACCGCCCGGGTTGTAGACCAGGTTCAGCTCCAGGGTGACACCGTAGCCGAGTACGTTCAAGGTCCGCAGGGCATCGATACTCCGGCCGAAGACACCCGGACCCCGCTGACGGTCCACGTTCTCCTCCAGATAGCAGGGGAGGGAGGCGATGACCACCAGTTCCTGATCCCGGTAGAAGGCCGGCAGCCACTCCATGCCCGGTTCGGTCAGAATGGTCAGGTTGCTCCGCACCATCCGGCGGGGGGAGTGGCCCCGGGTTCCCTCCACCAGGAAGCAGAAGTGGGGATTCATCTCCGGGCAGCCGCCGGTGATGTCAAGGGTAATGCCAGGGCGGCGGGACAGAAACCCCACGATCTTCTCCATCACCTCCGGCCCCATGATCCGGTCTCCGGCAGGGGATGCGTTCACGTGGCAGTGTGCGCAGCGCAGGTTGCAGAGGTTGCCCAGGTTCACCTGGAGGGCCTGGAGCTCCTCGAAGGTGGCGTACCCCGGGTCGAGTTCGCGCAGCCGTTCCTTAAATACAGCAACCATCAGCTTCTCCTTACGAGTTTTTTGTAGATGACCGGGATCAGGGAAAAGAGCCCCAGCAGGGCGAAGGAGCCCAGGACCCGGGGTGAGGCGGCGTCAGCCGGGTTCGTGATGGTGGCGAGGCTCGCCCCGGCGTTCACGTAGACGAAGCCGCCGGGGATGATGCCGATGAGGGTGCCGATGAAAAAGGTACGCAGCGGAAGGCGGGTGAGCCCGGCGGCAAGGTTGATGAGGAAAAACGGGAAGAGGGGGACGAGCCGGAGGAAGAGGAGATAGTTGAGCCCGGCCGTTTCCAGTTCCCGGTTGATGGCGGTGAGCCGATGGCCGAATCTCTTCTGGACCGCGTCGTGAAAAAGGTAGCGGGTCACGAGGAAGGCGAGGGTGGCGCCAATGGTGGCCCCGGTTACCGCATAGACCGTACCCATGAATGCTCCGAAGATGGCGCCGGCCGCTAGGGAGAGGATGGTGGCGCCGGGGAGGGAGAGGGCGGTCTGCGCCACGTAGATGCCTATGAACAGCGAGACGGCGGCGAGGCGGTTCTGCTCCGCAAACGAAACAAGAATATTCCGGTTCGCCTTGAGGGACTCAAGGGTCAGGTACTTGCCGAGCCCCGACGCGAAGAAAAGCGCCACAATAAGCACGATGACGGCGATGATGATGAATTTCTGTCTGGTCATGGGAAGTTTATAACTGCCACCTGAGCCGGGTGTCGAGTACTTTCTTGACGAAAAGGGGTACGCTGGGCCGGTTGTGGGAGTTGTCGGGAAGTAGGGCCGGTGCCATGGGGGCCTCTCTGGGGTGCGGTTACGTCAACCTCAGTATAGCCGAGGTGGGCCGCCGGGCAAATCAACCGGACGTTGAAAGCTGGTTAATCCGCGTTGGATGGCGGTTTGCGGGGGCAGAAAAGCTTTGACAAAACAGGCGTAATTCCCGTAGTATTGCCGAAATCTTAGTCTGAGGTTGTCTTAATGCATGCTGCTCTTGCCCTGGTCGGTGACGACCTGAAAAACGTCGAAGCACAGTTCAAGAAGGACCTTGAATCGGATGTCTACCTGATCCGCAAGGTGGGGGAATACGTCCTCGCCAGCGGCGGGAAGCGGATCAGGCCGGCGCTCCTTCTCCTCTCCGCCAAACTGTGTGGCTACACCGGTGATCGGCATGTGCCCCTGGCAAGCGTCATCGAATTCATCCACACCGCAACGCTCCTCCACGACGACGTGGTGGACAGTGCCACGTTGCGCCGCGGCAACGCCTCGGCCAACGAGGTGTGGGGCAACGAGGCATCGGTTCTCGTGGGCGATTTCCTCTTCTCCAAGTCGTTCTCCCTCATGGTTGAGGCCGGCGATCTGCGGGTCCTGAAGGTCATGTCCGGCGCCACCACCATCATCGCCGAGGGAGAGGTCCTCCAGCTTCTCTGCACGAGCGACATGGATATGACACAGGAGCGCTATATCGAGGTGGTTAAGAGCAAGACCGCCGTCCTCCTCTCCGCCGCATGCGAGGCGGGCGCCATCCTCGGGAAGGCCACGCCGGAGCAGGAGCTGGCCCTGCGGGACTACGGCATGGACCTCGGCATTGCCTTCCAGCTCATGGACGACACCCTCGACTATACCGCCAGCGAGGAGCAGTTCGGCAAGGAGATCGGCCACGACCTGGAAGAGGGGAAGATCACCCTGCCGCTCATCCACACCCTTCGCAAGTGCACTGACGAGGAGCGGGAGACGATCGCCGCCATCGTGGAGAAGGAAGTCATGGAGCCGGGCGACTTCGAGGCTGTTTTCACCCTCGTCCACAAATACGGCGGCATCCAGTACACCACCCAGGTGGCCGGCGAGTACATCGCCCGCTGCAAGGAGCACCTTGAGGCATTCCCCGACTCGACGGAAAAGCGCGCGCTCGTGGATGTGGCAGACTACGTTGTGAGCCGCAACCGCTAAAGCCCTTCACTGTTTCCCGGAAAGCACCCTCGACACCAGTCTTACCGCTCTCGGCTCATCCGGTCCGGCGCCAGCCGGGCCTGGCTGATTTCTCCCTTGCAATCTAGCCGGCCATCCTCTACATAATCAGTCCATGACGCTGACAGGCCCCCTCCGCATCCTGCTTCTTGCCGTTTTTGTCGTCGGGATCAGCCTTTTTCACTACCTGACCCCGCTTCATCTCCCCGCGCTTCATGACATCTTTCAGAGGCTCTACTACCTGCCGATTATTCTGGCGGCCCTCTGGTTCGGTCTGCGGGGCGGTCTCGCCGCCTCGGTCATCGTCAGCATCCTCTATGCCCCCCATATCCTCTTCCAGTGGGGGGCCAGCCCGTCCCTGGAGCTGGAAAAGTTTCTGGAGATTCTCCTCTACAACGTGGTGGGTGGGGTCACGGGATTTCTCTGCCAGAAGGAGGAGGAACGCCGCGAGGAGCTGGAACGGACTGCCCGGCGCCTGGAGGAGTCGTACCGCACGCTCCGGGGCCAGGCCGACCTCATCATCGGCATCGAGGAGCAGCTGCGCCGGGCCGAGCGGCTGTCGGCCCTGGGGGAGCTCTCGGCGATGCTGGCCCATGAGATACGCAACCCCCTCGGCTCCATCCGGGGGACCGCGGAGATCCTGCGGGACGATTTCCGGCCGGGGCATCCGAAATACGAGTTTCTGGAAATTCTCCTCAAGGAGACAGACCGGCTGAACCGGGTGGTGGAGGATTTCCTCCGGCTTTCCCGCCCCATCGACGGGGAGAGAAAGACCTGTGACCTGGCCGCCGAACTGCGGGAACTGGTAACGCTCCTCGGGAGCGACGCCGCGGCCCGGGGGGTGCGCATTTCCCTTGAGGTGGACGAGATCCCGCCGGTGACCGGAGACCGGGAAAAGCTGCGGCAGGCTTTCCTGAATCTGCTCCTGAACGGTATCCAGGCCACGGGCGCGGGGGGGACTGTGGCCGTGCGGGGGGCAGTGCTTCCCCGCCGCGGCGATGAGCCCCCCTTCGTGGAGCTTGCGTTTACCGATACCGGGGTAGGGATCCCGGGGGAGAGCCTCGGGAAGATCTTTACGCCATTTTTTACCACAAAAGAGGGTGGAACTGGCCTCGGGCTCGCCATCACCCAGCGGATTGTGGAGGGGCACGGCGGGATAGTGACGGTGGAGAGCGAACCGGGGCAGGGGACCACTTTCAGGGTGCGACTCCCTGTGTGAGGAGTGAAGAGTGGGGAATGGCGAAAAGAAAACTGTCAGGGTTCTGATTGTCGACGACGACGTGTCGCTGCGTCGGGTGCTCGAATACAACCTCCAGGAGGAGGGGTACGAGGTGCTTACCGCCGGCAGCGGCGAGGAGGGACTGCGTCTCTTCGATGAGCGGGGACCGGCGCTTGTGGTGACTGACCTCAAGATGCCCGGCATGGGAGGCTTTCAACTCCTCAGGGAGGTGAAGGAGCGCTCGCCCGATACGGTCGTCATCGTTATCACCGCCTTCGGCGCCGTGGAGGCGGCGGTGGAGGCCATGAAGGCCGGAGCCTATGATTTCATCACCAAACCCTTCAACCGCGAAGCCCTGAAACTGACGGTCCGCAAGGCCCTGGACATGCAGGGGCTCTCACGGGAGAACCGGCGCCTGAAGGAGGAGCTCTCCGAGCGGGAGGAGTTTCGCAGCATCATCGGCATTTCCCGACCCATGGAGGAGGTTTTTCGGGTCATCGACCGGGTGGCCGATACGGACGCCACGGTTCTCATAACCGGCGAGTCGGGGACCGGCAAGGAGCTGGTGGCCCGGGCCATCCATGGCCAGAGCTCTCGACGCACCGCCCCCTTTGTCGCCATCAACTGCGCGGCCATTCCGCGGGATCTGCTCGAAAGCGAGCTCTTCGGCCACGTGAAGGGGGCCTTTACCGGAGCGGTCCGGGACAAGGCGGGGAAGTTCCAGCAGGCCGAAGGGGGGACCCTCTTTCTCGACGAGGTGGGGGAGTTGCCGGTGGAGCTCCAGTCGAAGCTTCTGCGCGCCCTGCAGGAGCGTGAGGTGCAGCCGGTGGGGGGAACAGCTACGGTAAAGCTCGACGTGCGGATGGTGGCTGCCACCAACGCCGACCTGGAAGAGGCCATTGCCGACGGGCGCTTCCGGGAGGATCTCTTTTACCGTCTCTCGGTGATCCCAATACACCTGCCGCCACTCAGGGAGCGGAAGGAGGATATCCCGCTGCTGGTCCGCCACTTTGCCGCCAAGCACGGGGGTGCTACGGTGACTTTCACGCCGGAAGTCCTGGAGGCCATGGCCGCCTATGGTTGGCCCGGCAACGTGCGGGAGCTGGAGAACACCGTGGAGCGGATGCTCATCATGCGCAACAGCGACGCGATTCTACCTGACGATCTCCCCGAGAAGGTGAGGCGCGGCCGCCAGCCCCAGCGGGAGTGCCAGATCATCAACCTTCCTGACGAGGGGTACTCCCTGGAGCAGCTCGAAAGGGAGATTGTCGTCGAGGCCCTGGAACGTAACAACTGGAACCAGAGTTCGGCGGCCCGCTTTCTGCGGATACCGCGCCATACCCTCATCTATCGCATGGAGAAGTACATCATCACGACTCCGGAGAGAAAGAAATGAGAAAGATTTTCCTGGCCCTGCCGATTCTTATCCTGGTGACCCTCATGGGGTGCACCAAGGGGACGAAGCCCGCCGTCGAGGGGAACCCGGCCCCCGATTTTACCCTCAACACCCTGACCGGTGAGGTGGTGAAGCTATCGGACCTCAAGGGCCAGGTGGTGCTCCTCAACTTCTGGGCCACCTGGTGTCCCCCCTGCCGCCAGGAGATTCCCTCCATGATGCGGCTCAATGCAGCCATGGCGGGAAAGCCGTTCCGGATGCTCTGCGTCTCCATCGATGAGGGGGGGAAAGTGGCGGTGGAGGAATTCTTCCGCACGAGCGGTTTCAGCCTCCCTGCCCTCATCGACACCGACAAGCGGGCCGGCAAACTCTACGGTCTGACCGGTGTCCCCGAGACTTTTGTCATCGACAGGAACGGTGTTATACTCAAAAAGGTTGTCGGTGCCATGGAATGGGACCGCCCCGAGGTGATCGCTTTCCTGAACGACGCAGTTTCCAAGACGAGGTAGTTAATGGAATCATCCAACGTCAGTTTTTTCGGCGCCTTCATTGCGGGGCTTCTTTCGTTCCTCTCCCCGTGCGTGCTGCCGCTCATCCCTTCCTTCATAACCTACATCACGGGACTGTCTTTCGCCGATCTGCAGGAGGAGCACCCAAGCCACAAGGTACGGCAGCAGACCATCATCCATACGCTCCTCTTTATCGCCGGATTCACCACAGTCTTCGTCCTCCTGGGGGCATCGGCGACCTTTATCGGCGGTTTTCTCCATGAGCACATGAACGCCATCCGGAAGGTGGGGGGGATACTGATCATCATCTTCGGCATCCATGTTACCGGGCTTGTTCCTATCCATCTACTGCTGGGAGAGAAACGGGTCACCGTCCACCGCAAGCCGGCCGGCTACCTGGGAAGCTTCCTCGTGGGGCTTGCCTTTGCAGCCGGGTGGACCCCCTGCATTGGCCCCATCCTCGCTTCCATTCTCATGGTGGCGGCCACGGAGGAGACGGTTTCCAAAGGTATACTGCTCCTCTTCATCTACTCCATGGGACTCGCTATTCCGTTTTTCGCCTCGTCCCTGGCCATGCACCAGTTCCTCGTCGTCTTCAACCGCTTCAAGAAGCATATCCGTATCTTCGAGATCATTACCGGCGTATTCCTCATCATCGTCGGAGTCATGATTTTTTCCAACTACCTGAGCGTCCTGTCGCGGTTCAGCATGAAGTGGTTCGGCGGGGAGTGACATCGTGGCGGGGACCGGTGTCTCAATCCAGTTGACCGTCGTGGACCTGGATGCCACCGAGGCGTTTTACGCCGGCATCCTGGAGCTTGACGTCATGCGGGCGCTGACCGCCCGCGGAGCCCCTGAACACCTGACCCTGAAGCGGGACGGATGGGAGATCATCTTCGTGGAGGAGGATGCGGTGGTGCGGGCTCACCCGGCGCTGGGGGAGCATTTCGAGGAATTCCCCAAAGGGGTCGGCATGACCATCCACGTGGCGGTCGACGACATTCTTGAGACCTACGAGGCGGTGGTGGAAGAGGAACTGGAGATCTTCTATCCGCTGGAGACCAAGCCCTACGGCATCAAGGAATTCTGGTGCTTTGACCCCGACGGGTATCTCGTTGCCGTGGAAGAGGCCCGCAGCTGAGGGGTAGCAGAAAGCAGTTATAAGAAAAGGGTCGTGAATCTCACGCCCCTTTCTCGTCATCCTTCTTCTCGTTCTTCTTCCCGGAAGAACAGGTATCGGCCATTCAGGTGGGAACACCGAGCCTCGGCAGAACTATTTTGTTGAGGACGACCCAGAAGGCCAGGAAACCTGCCATCATCAAGAGTTCGTTCATGATATCACCTCCGAATCAACTCTACCAAATATACAGAAAGATGAATAGACATTTTCTCCTCTCCCCCACGTACTTTGTCAGCTGTCGCCTCCTGTGCTGCCGGGGTACGAGCGCCATTCCCGGCTCGTGATCAGGCGGGCTCCCCGGCCGAAGGTGAGATACGACCATCCCCAGTGGAGGATAACGAAGAAGCGGTTCTTGAAGCCGGCCAGAAAATAGATATGGACGAAGAGCCAGGCGAGCCAGGCGATGAAGCCGGAGAAGCGCACCCGCCGGATCTCGCCGATGGCCCTGCTTCTGCCGATGGTCGCCATGTGTCCTTTGTCCAGGTAGGAGAATGATTTGCGCGGCTCTCCCCGCTGGTCTCGAAGGATGTTCCGGGCGCAGAGGCGCCCTTGCTGGAGGGCGACGGGGGCCAGGCCGGGGAGCGGCTCCCCGTGCTCGTCCCTGCAGTGTGCCTGATCGCCGATGACGAAGACCTCGGGGCGCCCCGGAAGGCTCAGGTCAGGCTGCACGATAACCCGCCCCTGGCGGTCCAGCTCGCTTCCGAGCATTGCGCCGATGCCCGAAGCCTTCACCCCCGCTCCCCATAGGACCGTCGCGGCGGGGGTGGTTTCACCTCCCGCCTCGATGCCGTCAGCGTCGATCCGCGTTACCATGCACGAGAGTCTGACCTGGACCCCGAGTTCTTCCAGGTAGCGGGTAGCATCAGCGGAGAGTTTTTCCGCGAAGGCGGAGAGTATCCGCGGCCCTGCCTCGATCAGGATCACACGGCTCATGGTCGGGTCGATGGTCCGGAAGTCCCGGGCCAGGGTGTAACGGCTCATCTCCCCGATGGCGCCGGCCAGCTCAACCCCTGTGGCTCCCCCCCCGATGACGACGAAGGTGAGGAACTTCTGCTGTCGCTGCGGATCCCGCTCAAGCTCCGCCTCCTCGAAGGCGGAGAGGACCCGGCGGCGGATCTCCGTTGCCTGTTCCAGGGTCTTCAGCCCCGGCGCGAACTCCTCCCATTCCTCGTGACCGAAGTAGGCGTGCTGGGCCCCGCAGGCGAGGACCAGGTAATCGTACGGAAACCGTTCGGCGGAGACCGCGACGGTCCTTCCGGCGAGGTCGATCTTCGTCACCTCACCGAGCAGGACCCGGACGTTGCGATGCCCCGCCAGCAGGCCCCGGATCGGGGCGGCGATGTCGGCCGGGGAAAGCCCTGCCGTCGCCACCTGGTAGAGGAGGGGCTGGAAGAGGTGATGGTTCTTCCGGTCGATGAGGGTTACATCGACCCCTGGCCTGCTCCCCAGGACCTTGGCGGCATTCAGTCCGCCGAAGCCGCCGCCGACGATAACGACACGTTTCATGGCGCGATCCTGTCCGCCGGTGTGCCGGCGTTTCCGGTCACTCGGCCTTCATGAACTTCAGGGCCGCGGAGTTCATGCAGTAACGCAGCCCGGTCGGCTTCGGCCCGTCGTCAAAGACATGGCCCAGGTGGGCGTCGCAGCGGCTGCAGAGGACCTCTGTCCGGGTCATGAAGAGGCTGCGATCGGTCTTGGTGGCGATGTTCTCCGGGGCGATCGGTTTCCAGAAGCTGGGCCAGCCGGTCCCCGACTCGAACTTGTGTTCCGAGCTGAAGAGGTCGTTGTCGCAGCAGACGCACTGATAGATCCCCTTCTCGTGATGGTTCGCGTACTGGCCGGAGTAGGCCCGTTCGGTCCCCTTCTCGCGGGTGACGTGGTATTGCTCGGGAGTGAGCAGCTTGCGCCATTCGGCGTCGCTCTTGATGACCTTTTCACTCATGAAATACCCTTTCTTCTGCACCGAGTAGAGTTTGATGACGGCCGATTTCGCCCTTTCGCCCGAGGCGGCCGCAGCCAGGGCGAAGATTACCAGCAACACCGTCAGCACTTTCAACAGTTTCATGTCGCATCTCCTTTGATGTACCTCGATTCGTTCGTTCACCACGTCTCCGGATACCCCTGCGCCAACCGACGATAGGCGAGAAGGTCGCGGAGGAATTGCCGTACTGTCACGGGGCGGAACCCCCGCCGGCGGTTCCGGGCGCCGATCTCGAAGAGGATGCCGAACTGCTCGAAGAGCACTGAGTATCCCTCCGTGAGGCGTGTCCGGGCATCCCAGATGTGGGTCGCCTCGGCGCCGGCGCCGTTGATCTCGACGATGGCGAACCCTTCGCCCCGTGTAAGCTCTTCCTCGGACCGGAAGCGGAGGTCGATGCGGCCGAAGTGAAACTCCGGGATGGAGCGGGCGATTTCGTCGATCCGGGCGGCGAGCGCCGGCGTGGCCAGCTCTCTTCCGTTGCGAAAGATCGCCCCCTGACAGTGGTTCCCGGCAAAGACCAGGGGCACCCGCTCTCCGGTCGCCGGAATCGCCTCCTGCCTCTCCCGGTGGCGCCGAAGGTAGACCCGACGCAGGCGACGGGCACGGGGATCGGCCAGAATCAGCTCCCGCAGGGTCCGCTGCCCGTCACCCGTCACCGCGGGAAATTCCTTCCGGGTGACGGAGAAGATCCTCCCGCGCTCCTCCCCCGGCAGCCGGTACCAGAGGATCCCCGCCTCATGGGGAAAGGGAACGAGCGCCTGAAGGATCATCCGGGCGCCGGCTGGAAACGCCTCCAGGTAATCCCTGAGCTCCCGGCCGTCGTGAAGCGGCCTGACCCCCGCTCCCCGCTGTCCCACGTTGGGCTTTGCCACGAGGGGGAAGGCGAGGCCGCTCCGTTCCAGGACGGCGGCTGCTTCGGCGCAGGCCGCGTCGATGGAGACGCCGGCCTCCTTCCGCCAGGCCACCCACGGGGCCACCCAATGCCGCTGCTCCTGCGGCACGAGCGCCAGGATCGCCCCCTTCGACTCCCCGATGAATCCGCCGGCGTAGATGGAGGGGTTCGCCGCCGTCGGCAGCAGTATCCCCCGGTGCCGCAGGGAGAGCCAGAGCCACCAGGGGACCACCGGCAGGTAGAAGAGCCACGGGGGCCAGAATTCAAAGACAGAGGTGATCGGCTCCGTTGCCTCCCGGCCGATCTTCCTGCGGCGCCGGGCCCCGAGCCACTGGCCGAAGGCGATGAGCGCCACGAGGGTGAGTCCCACGGGGAGCTTCATCCGCCCCGCCCGTTCCAGGGCTGCCCCGCCGAGGTGGACGGTAAGGGAGAGGAGGATGAGGGTCCAGGCGACCGATGCGGCCACTGCCACGGCGAGGAACCTCCCCGCCGGCACCTTGAGAATGCCGGCGGCCACGTAGGTGGGGAGCCGCATCCCCGGCAGGAAGCGGGATGAGAGGACCGCCGAGGCCAGGTTCCGTCCGAACCAGGCCGAGGCCCGCTCCAACCGCTCGTGGTCGATGATTCCCCACCGCTCCACCCGTTCCTTGGCGAACCGCCCCAGGAGATAGAGGCCGAAGTCCCCTCCGGCGATTCCTATGGTGAGCCCCACAAAGGCGGTGGCGAACGACATCTTTCCCGCCGCCACCAGGAGGCCGCTGCCGACGGTGGTCGGGTCTTCCAGGACGAAGGTGCAGAGAGCGGCGATGGCTCCCTGGAGGAGCGGCATCCCCATCGCCCCGCGGGCGAGTTCCATGAACCAGTGGGCGAACTCCAAGGGCTACTTCAGGACGCCGGGCCAGTTCTTGTTGGCCTTCTCGATGAATCCTGGGATGTCCGCCTGCCACTTTTTCTGGATGTCCTGGTCGTAGTTCAGGTAGAGCTTGCTGTCGACGATCTTCCAGGCCTTCGGATCGATGTCGGCCGTCTTCCCCATGGCCACCGCATAGGCGCAGTAGCCGCCGTACCGGGGGGCGTACTTGTCAGGGGCGGCCTTGAATTGGTCACGGTGCTCGGCGCTTGCGAAGAACCACTTGGCCCCCTTCCATTCGTAGGTGAACTCCTTCTTCCCTTCTACCGGTTTCCCATCGGTGAAATAGGCCACCGGGTCGTACCCCTTGATTGCCTTCTTGCCGATGAGGGTGGTGTTGATCTCGCTCTTGGCTCCCCAGGCGACGGGGGCGGCGATGACGAGCATCAGGCCCACAAGTATGAGTGATGACAGCGTTTTCATGGTGAACCTCCTGTTTCATGTTGTGGGGAAAAAGCCGAACCCGGACCACGCCCGAAAGCGGGTCCGGGACGGCGGACAACACTATCGGGTTATGGGTTCCCCTGTCCCGAGAGGAGCGTCAGCGAGTATGTCGCCGGCGGCGCGTAGTGCTGCTGCTTGAAGAGCAGCTTCACGTCGATGCTCTGGCCGGGAAGAAGGACACCATCGGGGAGGAACACGCGCAGATACGGATCGCCGGCGCTCGTGGTCCCGCTGGCGTTGTCCAGTCGGCTTTGCTGCGAAAGGCCTTTGACGACCACGAGAAGGTGCGTGTCTACCATCGACGAACTGCTGTTGGTGAACCTGTAGTCGTCGATCTGGCTCCGGCCGTTGCCCCTGCGGGTGGAGTTGCTCAGTGCCATGTCCACCTGCCCGGTCACGTCCAGGAACTCGAGACCCATGTCGCGCCGGGAAAGGGCGTCGTTGTTGTCCTGCGGCAGGCCGCTGAGTGGCCGGCCGTCAATGGCGCCCAGGGCCGCGAGATCCGGACGGTATTTCGAGTAGGTGAAATCACGCTCGTTCAACTGGAACATCCTTGTCGGCGATTTGGGATCGTGGCGCACGAACGCGGGATCGTAGAGGCCGTTCTCGAGGAAGTCGGTGAGATCGTCCACTTGATTGTCGCTCAGGCCCAGGCCGGGAGGCGAGCCGGGTCCGCGCGGGTGCGTGAAGCGCTCTGACAGCGTCCCTGCCGCGGCGGCCTCTGTGTCCTGTGGCACACCGGCGTTGAAATACCGGACCACGTCCTTCACGCTCGTGAACGAGCCGTTGTGGAAAAAGAATCGGGCGTCCTTGAGCTGCCGTAGCGTCAGCGTGCGGAACTTGAAGGCATCGCTGTCACGGCCCGTGATTTCCCTGCGTCCGTCATCGCGGAAGTTGGGATCATTTCTCGCTACCTTATTCAAGGCCTGGAGCGGGTGGTCGGCGAGCCCGAGGTTGTGAAAGTTCTCTTCCACGAACTGACCGACGCCGGCCACGTCGGGATCGTTCACCTGCTTGTTGAGCATCGGTCCGCTGTGGCAGGTGTAGCAACCGGCTCCACCCTCTGTCGCCGGCGTGAAAAAGAGCCTGGCGCCCCGGCGCTGCTTGAGCGTCAGCGCACGATTATCTCCGGCCAGGTACCGGTCCCAGGGAGTGTCCCGGGTGACCGTGGTTCGCAGGAAGGAAGCCGTCGCCCGAAAGATGTTCATGTCGTTGATCAGCAGGTTCAAGTCGCCCGCGGCGTCGGCCTGGGCGGCCTCCTCGGGGAACGCATCCCGGAAGAGCTTCTGATAGGTGGCGTACTTCTGCAGTTCGGCCGACTGAGCTTCCAGCATCCGGTGAGCATCGAGCAGCAAGAGCGCGATGTTCTCCTGCGCGGGATGCCCGAACGGGTTGAGGCCCCCGGGCGATGCGTCGGGCTCGCCTGCGAACCCGCCCATCAAGAGGCGGTTGTTGAAGGCGGCGCCGATACAGCCTGGCGCATTGCGCGCGACGCTGTCCAAGGCGTCGAGTCGACCGGTTCGCAGCAGCTGACCAGGGTCCGGTAGCTTGCGACCCCGGGCTGGACTGCCCACCGCGAACTCGTAGATGTCCGTGAGCGTAGGGATCTCGTCCACCAGCGCGTCACCGGGGAAGAGAGGGGTCTGCCGCAGGATCGGGAGTATGGACAGGTCCGGCCGCCGGCGCGGAATGAAGTTCCCCTGTGCGTCCGTGTAGTGCCGCCCCTCGCCTCCGGCGGCGAAGTTCAGCAGCGTGCCGGCCTTCGACGCCGATTCGCCCTGGTGGCAGGTGGCGCAGGAGGCGGTCTGCGCGGTGGCGGGGATGCCACCGAACTCCGGCCGAATCCTGACCATTCTGACCGGGTCGTGGAAGAGCTGTTTGCCGAGGTAACGCTTCGCCTCGGTTGTCTGGAAGAACGGGTCAGGCATTCCATTAGGAAGCCGCGGCTGGGGAAGGTCGGCATCGTTTGCCGGAACCTTCAGCTTGGAGATGCCACCGACCTGCTGGTCGATGAACTTGCGCAGCTTCGTGGGGTTGTTGCCCTGAACCTGATCAGCCGAAGCGATTCCGCAACACAACAGGAAAGCGGCCAGGGTGCCGACCACCTTCTTCGGGAACACATGCCGGTAGACCGGCACCGCCGTTGGAGTGTCTCCTTGTCGATCAGCGGCCTCTGCAAACTGCCATTTCGGTTCGTCCTTCATGTTTGTGCCTCCTGAGGTCATAACGCTCCCTCGAAGAGGGAGGCATGACGGTTTTGGGCCGTCACAAAGACGGCCGTTCGGGTTTCCTCCTCTTGATTCACCCCTATGCGCTCCGCCGCACGGCCTCATCCCCCTCCCGGGAGTGCCAGGCGAGAAACGCCTTTGCCCCGTCCTTCCCCATGTACCGCTCCAGGGTTTTTCTCTCCGTCTCCAGGAGGTCCACGAGGACGAGGCCGTCAAGGACGTCGCTGAATTCCCGGTCGATGTTGAAGCCCAGAAACTTCCCCCCCAGATTGACGTAATGCCGTAGAAGGACCGGTATCCCCTTGTGATCCACCTCGATGTCGGCGACCATGGCGGCAACGTCCTCCAGGTCGAGAGCCGCGGGCAAGCCGCCGGCCGGTTCGCACCCCCGAACTTTGAGCGGCTTGAGCCTCAGGGGGGTCCGGGCGGTGACCATGCGGGCCAGCTCGGGGATGAGTCGCCCCTGCTGGAGGGAGCTGGCGATGAGCTGCCGGGAGAGGTCGCTGTACTCCCGGCTGATGCTGACCGCCCCGAAGAGGACACGGTAGCGGGGATTTGCGGTCACGAAGCGGCCGATCCCCTTCCAGAGCAGCAGCAGGGGGGCGTACGATTTCTGGTACTCGGGGCGGACGAATGATCTCCCCACCTCCAGGGCAGGGCCGATCCGGTCAAGGAAATCGACGCGGTAGGTGAAGAGTGTGCTGGTATAGAGTCCTTCCATGCCAAACCGCTGGATGATCGTGTCGGTCTCCCCCAGCCGATAGGCCCCCACCAGCTCCCGCTTCTCCCGGTTCCAGATGAAGAGGTGGCGATAGTGCCCATCGAACCGGTCCAGGTCGGCGGAGTGGCCGGTCCCTTCCCCCACCTCGCGGAAGGTTATCTCCCGCAGCCTTCCGATCTCCCGCAGGATTGCGGGAATCTGCACGGCATCGGCCTGGAACACGGCGAACGCTCCGCTCTCCGCCAGAAGCTGCCCGGCCGGCAGTCTCCCGATCTCCTCCTCAAGGCGCTGTGACTCCTCGGGAGGGGCCACCGGCCCATGGTCAGGGGTAAGACGACCTTTCTCCCTCCCCTCAACTTCTCCGCTTCCCAGGAGATAGGTGCGCAGACGCAGGTAGCCGACCAGTTCGCGGTCGGACGGAAAACCTGCCAGCTTGTTGACGGGAATGGGGGCGCCGATCCTGACGCGGAGAGTCGTTCCTTTCTTGTTAAGCAGCTCACGGGGAAGCATGGCTGTCCGGAGGCGGGGGTGGAGAAGCCCCAGAAGCTGGAAGAGGATGCTGTTGCGCCCGGCGAAGAACATCGGCAGTACCGGTGCCTCGCAGGCCCTGACGATGCGCGCCATGGTCCGGCTCCAGGGGGGATCGGCGATTTCCCGCCGCCGGAGGCTCAGGTGGGAGACCTCGCCCGCCGGGAAGATGACGAGCATTCCCCCCTCCCGCACCCACCGGATGCTCTCCCGGAGCGGCCGCCGGTTGCGGTGCGCGGCACCCTCCCCGCCGAAGGGGTCCACCGTGATGAACAGGTCGCGGAGTTGCGGGATTCGGTCCAGGAGGAAGTTTGCCATGATCTTCACGTCGGGGCGGACCTTCCTGAGGAGGTGGGCAAGGATGACCCCCTCGACGGCGCCGAAGGGGTGGTTTGCCACCACCACGACGGGACCCTGGCGCGGGATATGGCCCAACTCCTCCGCAGATGTCTCGTGGCGCAGGCCGAGCAGGGTCAGGACCCGCTCCGGGAAGGAGTCGTCCCCCACGGTTGCGACGGTCCCGTAGAGCCGCTCGCACCGACGCAGAAGCAGCAGCCGCTCCATGCCCCCGCAGGCAAGGGCGAATGCACCGCGGCGAAGCGGGTCGGTGAAGGGATTGGCGATCCTGAAGATGCCGGATGCGGAGATGTCACCATCCATGGTTCGATCCTCTCTACAATTTGTCGCCGATCACCGGGATCTCCCGGCGGTGGAGGAAGAGCACCACCGCGCAGCTCGCAAAGGTGACCAGGGCGAGGATGAAAAGGGTTCCGCCGTCATCCATTACTACGATCCCGAGCTTGGTCAGGTGGGCGCCTATGGCCCCCGCCATGGTGCCGAGGGCGATGATGGCGCCGACCGCCGCCGTGCGCGGCATGAGGAGCAGGATCGAGGCCACCAGCTCCACCACCCCCGAGCCGATTCTCCCCCACGGTTCCATCCCCAGGGTGGAGAAGATGTAGACCGACTCCGGGGCGCCGGTGAACTTGAAGAAGAGGGTCTGAAGCAGGATGACCGCCGCAACGATCCGCAGAATCCAACTGATGGTCTTTTGTCCTTTGCTGAGCATGGTTACCTCTCTTTTCAACTGGATGTCCGACCTGTTACCCCACGCGCCGGGTTTCCCGGATGCGGCAGCTGCGACCGATGCGCTGGAGCGATGTGGACCTGACCGGCTCGGCTTGACAGGGCGACCCCTCCCAGTAGCGGAACAGGACCGTGCCGGCGTCGACCCGGATATGGCTGAAACTCACCGTCTTCGCGTCGGGGCGATGCAGGCAGACGGAGAAAGGGCCAGCCTCGGGATCGTGGCTGGCATGGTACGCGGCGAGCAGATCCAGCGAAATCGTTTCCTGTCCTGCCGTCATCCGCTCAAAGAACCGCCGCCGGTGTTCGATCACATCCAAGGTTCGGAAAGACGACGTGGTGACCGGCGGTCGGACCGGTTCCCGCACGACTCCGGCTCCGGTACCATCCCAGGTGAGGGTGGCTGCTTTACTGCCCGGCTCGATAACAAGGAGGATGAACGGCCGGTAGCGCCCGGTCTGCTCCTGGGCACAGCGTGTCAGGACCTCCTCTTTAGTGGCGCAGGTAAGTAAAGAGCGTACGCGGTGCCCACGGCTCATCATGCCATCGCTATCTTCGTCGGCGGGCGCTTGGCCGGCGGGATAGTGGTTCACCAGCCCGACGGCAAGACCGAATTCGTTGACACCGAGCCATGTGCCGCCATGGTCCGTGTCGACCGGCGCGATGTATCGCACGCCTCTTTCCACGCGTATCTCCGGAGGCCGGGCGATGCCCCGGGTCCGCTGAACGTCGCGGTTGAAGAGCAGATCGTAGCCATTTTCAGTCATCACCCAGGTGGCAGTACACATGTTGATCATCCTTCATGCTTTGCGGTGGCATACCGCCGCCGGCACTCGATGGTCGACGCGGCAATACCAAACTCCTCGAAGGGCTCGAAACCCTGGATGCGAAGCATCATCGCAATGATGGCGAAGTGATGCACCGTGTGGGAAAGAAGGAACTTCAGCTCGCGTCCGACGGTGGAATGACAGGGGGAAGGTTTCCCCGTGCCGTCATCCCGCTCGTTGTCCCTGACCATTACGCGGCTTTCCAGCAGGCCCGATTGAAACCGGAGCACATCCAGTTCATCGATGGTTCTCCGGCTCTTCCCCATGGCGCGGCTTCTGTCCCGCGAAAGGAGCTCGTTGCGTTCCCGGGCGTCGTAGTCGATGCTCCTGTCGATCCCTGCAAGAAAGCAGGAGTAGTAATCGAGGATGTGGCGAAAGTGCATCCCGACGCCGGTGTTGAAGCAAGGGCCGACGGTGGTCTGGTACAACTGGTCGGTGAGCCGGTCGACCAGGTCGATTCCCTGACGCAGCTGCCGGATGTTTTCGTCAATGACCGTGAGAGTGGCCATCGAGCATCTCCTATTTCATTCTCCCGTCAAAGTTCCACAACTACCTTCAGGTCGCCGGGCTGCCGCTCGAAGGATTCGCGGAAGCGGTCAATCGGCACGCGGCGCGTGATGACGCCTTCGAGCCAGCCTGGCCACCGCTCCCGGGCGGCGGCCAGATCCCTGACTCCCTGCTCGAAGTCGGCCCTGTTGGCGTTTACGCTGCCGAAGACGGAGCGGTTGCCGAGGACGAGCTCGAGATTGAGGCAGCCGGCGCAGATCTCCATCGGCTTCTCGCTCCCGGTGACCGAGGTGAGGCAGAGGATGCCGTTCAGGCCGATGATGCGCATGGCGCTCAGGGCCACCTGCTCGGCCCCGGTCGCCTCAAGGATGAAATCGAACGCCCCGCACTGCTTGGGAAGCTCGCCGATGTGGTTGATCATCTCCCCCTTCTCGTCCAACTGGGGGATATACCTGGCGCCGATGGCGGCTACCCGCTCCGAGATGACCGGGCTGGTGTCGCGGGCGTAGACGATCGTTTCCAACCCCCTGAGCCGCAGCACCACCGCGGCCATCATGCCGATGGGGCCGGCGCCGAGAACCAGCGCCCGCTTCGGACTCCAGGCTTTCATCCGCCCCTGGGCGGCCCAGGCGTGGCGGATTCCCTTCTCGACCACGGTCAGCGGTTCGAGCAGCACCCCCACCTCCCTGAGGTCGGGGGGGATGGGAATGAGGTACTCGGGAGACTCCACGTAGTATTCGGAGAGAAAACCGTGCCGCCCCTTGATGCCCCGCTCCATGTAGTTGCCGGCGATGCACATGTCCTGCTCGCCGGCGCAGCAGTTGGGGCAGTCGTCGGGCCGCCGCACCATGGCGACTACATGATCGCCGGGGGCGACCCCCTTCACGTTCGCGCCGACCGATTCCACCTGGCCGAAGTTCTCGTGGCAGAGGATCAGGTACTCCTCGCCCGGCGGGGCCTGGCCGTACTCGGCCCGGTCGATTTCCAGGTCGGTGCCGCAGATGCCGACGCGGATCATCCGCACCCGGACCTGATCCGCGGTCGGGGCGGGCACGGGCACCTGGATCAGGCGGGCGCTCTTGGCGACGCCGGGGGTGACGGCAACAGCTTTCATGGTGCTCATGGCAAAGTCTCCTTTCGCAAATGTTACTTCAGGCGTGCCAGGAGATGATCCCCCACCCGCAGGGCGTTGGCCATGACCGTCAGTGCCGGGTTCACCGCCCCGGACGAGGGGAAGAAGCTGGCGTCCACCACGTAGAGGTTATCCAGCTCGTGGGCCTTGCAGTTTCGGTCAAGGGCCGAGGTCCGCGGGTCGTTGCCGAAGCGGACCGTCCCGTTCTGGTGAGCCACGCCGGCCAGCGGGATCCGTTGCCCCACGAAGAGGTTACGGGCGAAGATCCCCTGGTGGCACTCGTGGCCGTGCTCGGGACACGCGGTTTGCTGCTGCATCAAATTCTTGAGCTTGGCGATGAGGCGCTTGTGCCCCTCCTCGTTGTTGGGCTGATAGGCGAGAACGATGTTCCCCTGGCGGTCGAGGGTCACCCGGTTCTCGGGGGCCGGGAGATCCTCCGAGGTGAGCCAGAAGTCGACGGAGTGGTTCGCCATGTACTCCAGGGTGAAGCCGGGGGTCAGGGCAGGCGCTCCCGCCTTCAGGGTCTCGGCGTCGAGCTTGCCGACGAAGGAGATGTGCCCCATGGGGTACTCCCACTCCTTCGAGGCGAGGTAGAAGTCGTTGAACGACAGCGTCTTCTGGAAGACCGTCGGGTTAGGGCACTTGGAGATGGCCATGAGGACCGAATTGACGTGCCCCATGTAGTGGCGCCCCACCACGTCCGAGCCGTTGGCGAGGCCGTTGGGATGCCGGTCGCTGGCCGAGCGCAGAAGGAGCGCCGCCGAGTTGATCGCCCCGCAGGAGACCACCACAATGTCGCCCGTGTACTCCTCGCGGGTGCCGTTGCGGCTGACGATTACCTTCGTCACCTCCCGCCCTGAGGGACTCGTCTCCAGCCGCTCCACGCAGGCGCCGGTCAGGAGCGTCACGTTGGGATGATTGATCGCCTCGTCCACGGCCAGCACCTGGGCGTCGGACTTGGCGTAGACCAGGCAGGGGTAGCCGTCGCAGGTGTTGCAGCGGATGCAGCGGCTGCGGGGGTTCCCTTCGTCCAGCAGGATCCCCAGCGGCGTATGGAATGGCTTCAGGCCCAGACGGGCGAAGTCGTCGGCAATCTCCTGGATCCGCGGCTCATGGTTCACTGGGGGGCAGGGGTAGGGGGCGCTGGCCGGCGGCTCCGTGGGGTCCTCGCCCCGCTGGCCGTGGACCTGGTAGAGCTGTTCCGCCTTGGTGTAGTAGGGTTCCAGCTCGTCGTAGGAGATGGGCCAGGCAGGTGAGATGCCGCCATGGTGGCGGAGTTCGCCGAAGTCCCCCTTCCGGAGCCGGAAGAGGGCCGCCCCGTAGAATTTGGTGTTTCCGCCGACCCCGTAGTTGGTGTGGGGGTGCATCTCCTTGCCGTCTCGGTCGCGCCAGATCTCTTCCGTCTGATACTTCCCTTCGACGTTCACGGCCCGCGGGTTCCAGTTGTCCTTCTCCCGGGGGACGTATTCCCCCCGCTCCAAGAGGAGAACCCGCTTGCCGGAAGGGGCCAGGCGGTGCGCCAGGGTCCCTCCGCCCGCTCCGCTGCCGATGATGATGACGTCGTAACGCTCGCTGCCCATGGTTGTTCTCCTCACTGAGCATGGCATGCTCCTGTCCGGTTACAGGGGAATCTGGGCGTACGGCACCGCCCGGCGGGCCCATTCACTTTGCGGGTGTTGAGCGGCGAGCGTGTCGTAAGCCCGGCGCAGTGCCGTGGCGTCGTGATTCTTCCAGTAACCGGCTACCCCGAGGAGGAAGATCGCCTCGGGCACAACACCGGCCGTCGGGTGTCCATCGATAACCGCCTGGAATTCCGCCATCGCCTCCACAAAGCGAAAGCGGTCAAAATGCATCTTCCCCTGCCCAAGTTTCAAGTGTCCCAGGAAGTCGTCGCTCGGCACGAATCCCACTACCCGGTGGTGCTCGGCGCCGCTAGGGTCGAGGACCAGCAGGGTGGGAGTCCAGCTGACGTTGAACTGCTTCATGAGATCGGTCCGTCGATCCCAGAAACACTGGCTCTTGACCGGGATGAAATACTCTTCGAGGTACCGCTGCACCTTCTCTTCGGAATACGGACCCGTATTCATCGCCTTGCAGCCGAGTCAGCCGTCGAACCAGAAATCGAGAAAGATCGGTTTGCGGCTTTTCTGGGCCGCTTCAATCGCCGCCCCGAAGTCCAGATTCCACTTGATGTCTGCCATGGTTGTCTCCTTTCGTGTCTATCCCTGTCGCGCTGTGGCTTCACGCCGGGAATATCTGGGCGCATCCGGCAGAGAGCCAGCTGCACCGGTGAAAACTGTCTTCTACCGCTCCACCAGCCGCAGGGCGTGGCGGTCCGGGTCGCGCACCATGAGGGCCTTTGTCCCCTCCAGCCCCAGGTTCGTGACATCGACGGCCTCCGGCGAGACAAAGCGGGTCCGTTTTTCGGCGAGCCGGCTCAGGAATCCTTCCGCCTCCTCAACCCGTAGGGTCACCTGCCAGTGGAAGAGGTCGCACGGCTTCGCATCGTCGGGGTAGGGGCGGCCGTCCCGGGGGACGAGGTATTCGAGGAACTCGATCCCCGGACCTTCCGGCGCCTTGAGGCCGGTGATCCGGACTCGCGAGCCGAAGACGTGATTGAGGTACTCCTGCTCGATGCCGTGGTTAAGGCTTTCTCCGGCCACGGTGAGACCAAGCGTGTCCCGGTAGAAGGCGAGGCTACGGTCCGTGTCATCCACGGCGATGGCGGTGTGGTCGATGCCGAGGAACAGTGCCTCCGTCTTCTCCTGCCAAAGGGGATTACCCTTGCCGGCGGGGAACCAGATGAGCTCCAGGGGATGGCCGTCCGGGTCGCGGAAGTAGAAGGCGCGGATGCCGGCGGCAGTCCTGTTCCAGTCGGGGATCCGCTGGGGGGCCACCGAGATCGGCCGCGCCCGGTGCTTCCTGAGTCGCTCCCAGGCGGCGTCCATGTCCCGCACCACGATGGCGATGTGCTGGAACCACCCGTCGTTGCTCCGGGAATCGGGGGGAATGGGCCGGCATGCGGGGGTGAGGTACTCGGTCAGCTCCACCGCTTCCGTCCCCAGGGCCAGCCGCACCACCCGCACCCGGGCGCCGAAGACCCCGGTGAGCCGGTCGAAGCGGGGGTCGTGGAACTCGGTGTCCGAAAGCTTTCTGAAACCGAGCGTCTCCGTGTAGAAGGCGACCGATTTTTCCATGTCCGCGACGGTCATGCCGATGGCGCCGACTCCGACCACCTTCGGCGCGGCGAAGGCGGGGAGGGTGGCCAAGAGGGCGAGCACGAGGGCCGTTGCCGCTATCCGCATCCGTGAAACCATGTCATTTCCCCTTCAGCAGGTCGCCGAACCGGCAGCCGAGAAAGATGCAGCGCCGCGAGGTATGGTGGTTGAGCTTGGCGCAGTAGATGTCGTGCCCCTTCAGTATCCCCCGGTAGAAGCCCGCCGCCGCCAGCATCCCGAGGGGAGGGGCGGTGAAGTAGATCCAGAGGTTGTCCCAGAGCCCGCCGGGGAAGGCGGAGGCGAAAGAGCGGGCCGGGTTCATGCTCATCCCCGAGATGGGGGCCACGATGGTGATGTAGGTGGCCACGAGGCAGCCGGCAAAGAGCCCGGTGTAGCGCGACGTCTTCCGGATGTTGCTCGTGGTGAGCACCACCGTCATGAGGATGAAGGTGATGATCACCTCGGCCGTGAAGGCGACCCAGGGGCCGTATCCCCCCGGCATGGTCGCCACGTAGGAGACCGGTGGCTCGGCGAAGCGCTCTCCGAGGAGTGCCAGCACCGCATAGACTCCTGTCGTCCCCCCCACGAACTGGGCGAGGATGTAGAAGATGGCATCCCAGGGGGCCACCTTGCCGAGGGTGGTGAAGGTGAGGGTTACCGCCGGGTTGAGGTGGGCCCCCGACTGCCGCCCCCACGGGGAGTAGATGATGCCGATGGCGGTCAGGCCCATGGCCAGCCCCATGAGGATCCGGCGCGGCAGCGGATCGGGAAGGGCCTGGACCACCGCCGAGGCCGGATGAAAGAGGATGACCCCGAAGAGTCCGGCCGAGATCATGAAGATGCCGAGCCCCGCCGCTTCCATGAGGTATTCGGGCCAGTGGTTCCGGAGGGCGTCGAGCATCGCGGACACGGGTATTGCCTCCGTTTCTCGCTATGGCAGCGGCTCGGTCGTCACCGGCCTTATGGGCAGCTGCCGGTCGTACCGTCGCTTGATCAGGTTCGCCACCAGCGCCGTCCAGCCGGTCTGGTGGGCCGCGCCAAGCCCCTGGCCGGTGTCGCCGTGGAAGTATTCGTAGAAGAGGAGCAGCTCCCGCCAGTGGGGGTCGCTCTGGAATGGGCTCTCCGCCGGGTAGACCGGCCGCAGCCCCTGGCGGTTTCGCCGGAAGATATCGATGAGCCGCTCGGCCACCAGGTCCGCCGCCTGCTCCAGGGTCACCTCCTTTTCCCCGAGTGCGGGGGCCGGCACGGTGAAGCTCCCGGTCAGGTAGCGGTGGCACTTGTCGAGGGCCCGGACGAAGAGATAGTTCAGCGGCATCCAGATGGGGCCCCGCCAGTTGGAGTTGCCGCCGAAGAGCCCCGACTGGGACTCGCCCGGCTCATAGGCGATCATGGTCTCGCCTACCCCCGGGATGTCCCCGAACCGCTGCAGCCGTTCGTGGATCTTGCTCAGGCCCCGCACCCCGTGGGGCGCGATGAACTCCTCGGCGTCGAGGACCCGCCGCATGATGTCGGGGATGTTGGCCGGAAGGGCCAGGGAGAAGAACCGCTCGCCCCGCGGGTTCTCCGTATGGGGACAGGCGCAGACGATGTTGCCGTCGTATTTGCCGCCGGCGTGGCTCTTGAGGAAGGCCTTGTAGCGGTCGAGTCCCTCCAGTTGCTCCGGGTAGCCGAGCTCGATGCCGAAGACCGGTACAAGCCCCACCCACGAGAAGACCGGCAGGGAGTGGATGCCATGGGGAGTCACCAGGGCATCCTTGAAGAAGCGATCCTCTGGGTCCCAGAGGGGGACGCCGGTCTCGGTGTAGCCGTGGATGGCGTTGGCGATGGCGAAAAACTGGGCGTGGATCTGGATCGCCATCTCCTCGTATTCGGGCTCCTCCCGGGCCAGTTCGATGGCCATCACCGCCAGGTTCAGCGAGAGCATTGCCATCCAGCCGGTGGCGTCGGCCTGCTTGAGGCTGAAACCGGGGGGAAGAGGCTGGGAGCGGTCGTAGACCGAGATGTTGTCGAGCCCCATGAAGCCACCCTCGAAGACGTCGCGGCTGTCCGGGTCCTTTCGGTTTATCCACCAGCCGAAGTTGAGGACGAGCTTGTTGAAGACCCGGCGCAGGAAGGCCAGATCCGCCGTCCCCCGCTGTGTCTTCTCTTGATAGAAACACTCCAGGGCGGCCCAGGCGTGGACCGGCGGATTCACGTCCTCGAAGGACCACTCGTAGGCCGGAATCTGGCCGCTCGGGTGGAGGTAGCGGCGGTCGAGCAGCAGCTCGATCTGCTCCTTTGCATAGTCGATGTCCACCAGCGCCATGGCCACGCAGTGAAAGGCCAGGTCCCAGGCGGCGAACCAGGGGTACTCCCAGGTGTCGGGCATGATGAAGACGTCGGCCGCCTTCAGGTGGCGCCATCTGTGGTTCCGTCCCCAGCGGCGCCCCTCCGGCGGCGGGACGCCGTCACCGTCCAGCCACCGGGCTACGTCGTAGTGGAAAAACTGCTTGCTCCAGACGAGTCCGGCCAGGGCCTGGCGGAAGATGTTCGCGTCGTCGGGCGAGGCGCCGGGAAGGAACTCGCCGTAGAAGGCATCAGCCTCCTTGAGTCTGCTCGCAAGGGTCTTGTCGAACCCCTTGAAGGGGAGATACTCCTCGGTTGGCGAGTGGAAGGGGGGAATGGTGAGGACCAGATCGATGGTCACGGAGCCCCCCGGCTGCACTTCGTGGCTGCTCCAGGCGGCGAATTTGGTACCGGTCAAAGCTGGGTTGACCGCCTCCTGTTCACCATTCACCACGGCGCGGTGGAAGGCGTCCTTCACGTAGGGGGAAGCGTTCGGCGTACCCCAGAGGTGCTCGCTGTTGCTCTCGTTTTCGGTGAAGAGCTGTTTTGCGGAAGACGCGCCGTAGAGATGCCAGGTGTCGAGGGACGGGTGGGTGGCGCTCACCCCCCAGGCGGCACCGGTCGGCGGCGGGTCGACGGCGGCAAGGGCCGGTTTCTCTACCTCATCGTCCCCCCACGCCCAGTCGTTACGGAACCAGAGGGTGGGGAGGAGGTGGATCGTCTCCTTCTCCGGTCCCCGGTTGGAGGCGGTGATCCGGACAAGCATGGTCGTCGGGTCCGCCTTGGCGTAGACCGCCTCCACGTCCCAGTAGCGGTTTTCCGCAAAGGCGCCGGCGTCGAGGAGGCTGAAGGGGGGCTCATGACGGGAGCGGCGATGGTTCTCATCCACGAGGAGCGCGTAGGGGAACTCAGCCTGCGGGTACTTGTAGAGGTAGCGGAGGTAGCTGTGGGTGGGGGTGGCGTCGAGGTAGAAGTAGAACTCCTTTACATCCTCGCCGTGGTTCCCCTCGGTGCCGGTGAGGCCGAAGGCACGCTCCTTGAGGATCGGGTCCCGGCCGTTCCAGAGTGCGAGAGAGAGACAGAGCCGCTGCGCCTCGTCGCAGATCCCGCCGAGACCGTCCTCGTTCCAGCGATAGGTCCGGGAGCGGGACTGGTCGTGGCTGAAGTGCCCCCAGGCGTCCCCGCCGGGGCTGTAGTCTTCCCGCACGGTCCCCCAGGCCCGCTCCGAGAGGTACGGCCCCCAGAGCCGCCAGTTTTCCTTCCCCTTCCGCTGGTTCTCCAGGCGTTTTCGCTCCGCGTTCATACTCGTCACCCCCGAGACAGTCCATTGTGCCCGTTGTGTACTCCCTAAGCATACGGAGGCGGCCGGCGAATTAATCACGAAACTATCACAAATTATTCACTTTTCTCTGGTGACATCGCGTGTGGGGATCTGCTCCGATTGAGCGGTGCGAAGGCTGTGCTATAACTAAGCGTGAGGGAGATGCTGGCGCTCCACTGGCTGCGGGCATGGGGAATTGATGTCATGGGCGTGCGGATATATGAGAGGAGCGGAGCGGCTGCCGGCGAGCCACTCGCGTGGTTCGAAAAGCGGGAGGGGTTTCTTTCGGCCATCCTCGACACCATCGGCGTCAGCATTATCGTTGTGAAGGACGACTGCTCCATTGTCTACGCCAACCGGGCCTATTGCGAAAAATTCGACAAAGCGGCCGATGAAGTGATCGGCACCCGATGTTACGAGATCCACCACAACCCGGAAAAGCCCTGTTACATCAAGTATGACCAGTACCGATGCGCGGCCGGAGCCTGCTTCGATACCGGCCGGCGCCAGAAGGACCTGCACGTCGTCTACCCCACTGGAGACCTTCCGCACTACCTCGGCACCAGTGCCTACCCCTTGACGGATGCCGATGGCTCCGTAAGGCTCGTCGTCATGACAATGCTCGACGTGACCGACCGGGTCAACCTGGAGCAGAAGCTCGTGGAGGCGGTGGACAAATACCGCACGCTGTACGATAGCGCACCGGATATGATGTATTCCCTCGACGGCGATGCCGTCATCATCCTCTGCAACCGGACCATGGCCGCGACCCTCGGCTACGAGCCGGACGAGATGATCGGCAGAAGCCTCGCCGGCTTCCTGACACCCGAGTCACGGAGATGGAGCTTTGATCGTTTCCTGCAGCTGAAAAAGAAGGGATACTTCGAGGGGGAAATGGACTTCCTGACCCGGGACGGCCGGCAGGTGCCGGTCTTCGTCAAGTCGAAGGTCATCTGCGACGAGCACCAGCGCTTTCTGATGTGCGATTCAATCGCCCGGGACATCCGTGAGAAAAAAGAGATGGAGGAGCAACTGCTCCATTCCGAGAAGATGCGAGCCCTCGGCCGGATGGCCGGCGGGGTCGCCCACGACTTCAACAATGTCCTCACCGCCATAACCGGCTACGCCGAGCTGATCGTCGACGACCCGGAAACGGGCGCGAAGGCGCGACATTACGCCGAACAGATCCTCGCGTCGGTGGGGCATGCTGCGGGCATCAACAGGGGGCTCCTGACCTTCAGCCGCAAGCATGCCGCCGACTTCAGGCCGGTTTCACTGAACGACGTCATTGAGGAGCGGCTCGACTTCCTGGAACGACTCCTCGGTACGGGGATCCGGATCACCGCAGCTCTGAGCGCCGAAGACCCGGTCATCGTCGCCGATGCGGTGCAGATCGGGCAGATCCTCATGAACTTCGCTTCTAACGCCCGTGACGCCATGCCGGAGGGGGGTGAATTCACCATCAGGACCGACGTGGTGGAGTCATCCAACCTCGCGCCGGAACTGGCTGACCATCAGGAGGCGGAACGGTATGCGGTCATGACGGTCAGCGACACGGGGAAGGGGATGGATGACGCTACGTCCAGAAGGATTTTCGAGCCGTTCTTTACCACAAAGGAACCGGGGAGGGGGACGGGGCTCGGACTTTCCATTGTATTCGGTCTCGTCAGGCAGCACAACGGCGTCATCACGGTGGAGAGCGAACCGGGCAAGGGGACCGTTTTCAGGGTCCTGTTTCCGCTTCACCGGGTCGCGTAAAACGCTGCGCGGATTCAATCCCGTCATCGTTCAGCTTGTATCCGACCCCCCAGACGGTCAGCATTAGTTCTGGCCGGGAAGGATTCTCTTCGAGCTTGGAGCGGAGTCTGTTTATGTGAGAATCAATCGTATGAGCATAGCAGTCGTTCGTGTATCCCCACACCTCACGGAGGAGCTGAGTCCTGGAAAAAACCTTGCCGGGATGTTTGGCCATGAGCGAAAGGATCTCAAACTCCCGGGGGGTTAGCTTCATCTCTCGGCCGTTCCTGAAAACACCCCGTCTCTCGGTGTCCAGAACAAGAGCCCCGACACGCAGGACATTATCGAAGGAGGGACTCTCCCTCTTGCCAAGTTTTTCCACCAGCCGCACTATTGCCCTGACCCTGGCAACAAGTTCCCGGAAGCTGAACGGCTTTGTCAGGTAATCGTCGGCGCCAACTTCGAGCCCGACGACCCTGTCGACCACGTCATCCCGTGACGTGAGCATAAGGATCGGAATGTATTCTTTAAGGGACCGGATCAGTCGGCAAAGTTCGATCCCGTCAATCCCCGGGAGGATCAGGTCAAGGATGACGAGATCGTACGCTAGCCTCTCGACTTCGGAAAGGCCGGCTGCGCCGTCGTGGGTCAGGGTGACGTCGTAGCCGTCGTTTTCGAGGTGCTGCCGTATGAGCTGTGCGATTTCAAGGTTGTCTTCGATGACGAGAATTCTGGTTGCCATGTGCATGGACCGTAATAAAATCAATGAAATATAAAATGTAGTGCTATTAGTATAGTCACTCAATGCAGAATTTAAAGCCAGAGACACCATTTCTTTCCGTACGGACTCACGAAGAGCGGTCACGGGGATGACTTCTTGGTTTCTGCTGAACGTACGGTAGAGGTAGTGAAAATAAGTATTGACTCGTCCGCACTAATTTCTTAGAGTGAAAATCACTTTCAGTTGAGGTCGGAAATGAAGCGGGCCAAACAGAAAATATTCCAGGACTACATTGCCAAGCAGGGTCTCAAGTCGACCCGCCAGCGCGACGTCATCCTTGACGCCTTTCTTTCCTCCGACCGGCACTTGAGCATTGAGGAGTTATATCTCAAGCTGAGGGCCAAGCATCCCAGCATCGGTTACGCCACGGTCTACCGCACCCTGAAGCTCTTTGCCGAGTCGGGAATAGCGCGGGAGATCCATTTCGGTGACGGCCAGACCCGCTACGAACATGTCTCGGAGGGGGAGCACCACGACCATCTGGTCTGCACGGAATGCGGCGCCATCATCGAGTTCGAGAATGAGAGCATCGAAAAGCTCCAGAACGAGGTGGCGGCTGCCCATGGTTTTCTGATCAGGTACCACAAGCTGGAACTCTACGGGCTCTGCACGAAATGCCACCCGTAGTGCGCGACGAAGTTCTCCGTCGTGTATTTTTTTGCCCTTTTAGCTGAAAGTGAATATCAATAACAGTGCTTCATGAAGGAGTAACCATACAATGGGAATGTTTGAGCGCAAACGCTCCAGCCACGACCGTGTCGCGGCGCCGGCCGGGAACGTGAAAAAGGTGGCCCTGGTGGGGAACCCCAACGTGGGGAAGAGTGTCCTCTTCAATGCCCTTACCGGTGCCTATGTGGCGGTTTCAAACTATCCCGGAACATCGGTGGAGGTGTCCCGCGGTTCCACCACCATCGAGGGGCGGGCCTGCGAGATCATCGACACCCCCGGCATGTATTCCATCCTCCCCATCACCGAGGAGGAGCGGGTTGCGCGGGAGATTCTCCTGAACGAGCGGCCCGATGTCGTGCTCCACGTGCTCGATGCCCGGAACCTGGAGCGGATGCTGGCCATGACGCTCCAGCTCGTGGAGGCGGGGCTGCCGGTGATCCTGGTGGTCAACATCATGGACGAGGCCGAGCGGATGGGGCTTGCCATTGACATACCTCTTTTGCAGGAGAAACTGGGTATCCCGGTCATCGGTGCCGCAACGGCCAAGAAGCGCGGGCTCCCCGAAATCCGCCGGGCCATCGCCTCCTTCGACGGGAGCCGCCATGCGGCCTTCGGCTACAGCCGCAGGCTGGAGGGGGATATCGCCGAGATCACAGAGCTTCTGCAGGGGAACTACACCCTGGCGAAAAAGGCTCTGGCGCTCCTGATGCTCCAGCGGGACGAAGAGATAGCGCGACTCGTGGCAGGGAACGAGGGCGCACGGGCATCGCTCATCGCCGAGCGGGTAAAGGAGAAGATCTTCGAGCGCCGCGAGTCGTTCCACCTGGATCTTTCGCTGGAGCGCAAGGGGATTGTGAAGGGGCTCCTGGAGGGGGTTATCGTGTTCCCCGAGAAGCGGCGGGTCACCTTCGGCGAGCGCCTCTCATCCTGGGCGGTCCACCCCATTACCGGTGTCCCTCTTCTGTTTATCGCGCTCTATTACGGGCTCTACCAGTTCGTGGGGGTCTTCGGCGCCGGTACCCTGGTCGACTTTCTGGAGGGAACCCTCTTCGAGGAGTACTTCAACCCGTGGGTAACGGATTTCGTCAAGGGGATCGTGCCGTGGGAGATCATCCAGGAACTGTTCGTGGGGGAGTACGGCATCATAACCCTGGGGCTTCGCTACGCGGTGGGGATCATCCTCCCCATCGTCGCCACGTTCTTTCTCTTTTTCTCGTTGCTGGAGGACAGTGGCTATTTCCCGCGACTGGCGCTGCTGGTGGACCGGCTCTTCAAGAAGATCGGCCTCACCGGCCGGGCGGTGATCCCGATGGTGCTCGGCTTCGGCTGCGACACCATGGCCACCATGGTCACCCGAACCCTGGAAACGGTGCGGGAGCGGATCATCGCCACGGTGCTCCTGGCTCTGGCCATCCCCTGCTCGGCCCAGCTGGGGGTCATCATGGCCCTCCTTTCCAAGACGCCGGGGGCACTCATGGTCTGGAGCCTCTGCCTGCTGGCGATCTTCCTGGTGATCGGGCTTCTGGCGGCCCGGATCATGCCGGGGGAGACCCCCATGTTCTACATGGAGCTCCCTCCCATGCGGCTCCCCCAGTTCTCCAACGTCATGACCAAGACCTACACCCGGATGCAGTGGTACTTCATGGAGATCCTGCCGCTCTTCATCCTGGCGTCGGTGTTGTTGTGGCTCGGGAAGATCACCCACTTCTTCGAGAAGCTCGTGGCATGGATGGAGCCGATCATGGCGACCATCGGGCTTCCCAAGGAGGCGGCGGTGGCCTTCATCTTCGGCTTCTTCCGGCGCGACTACGGGGCAGCCGGCCTCTACGACCTCCAGGAGAAGGGGCTCATGGAGCCGCGGCAGTTGGTGGTGGCGGCGGTGACCCTCACCCTCTTCGTCCCCTGCGTGGCCCAGTTCCTCATGATGAAGAAGGAGCGGGGGCTCAGGAGCGCCACCCTCATCGCGGTTTTCGTCTCCTTCGTGGCGTTCGGGAGCGGCTATCTGCTGAACCGGCTCATCCTGGTGACGGGGATTTTATGATCCGCTGCGGCTTCTGCGGTAACGAGTTCTCCGAAGAGGAGGGGATCAGGGGATGCGGCCGGTGCGGGAAGACCTGCCGGTCGGTCCGTTGCCCGAAATGTTTCTACGAGAATCCGCCTGAGCCGAAGGCCATCAAGGCATTGAAGGGTGTCCTGAAAAGAGACAAGAAAACGCGATAAAATTACGGTGTCGTCGTTTGAAAACCATAAAGGAGAACGTCATGAAACTGTCCGATAAAGCGGAAGAGATCCTCGAAGCCCTCTGGATAGCCTGCGAGGAGGAGGGGAAGCCCCACCTCGATCTGGAAGGAATCACCGTTGCGGCCGACGACCCGGCCTACGGAGAGCTGGCCTCCCTGGCCTTCATCGAGGTGCGGGGGGGGCGCGTCTTCCTGCGGCCCGAGGGGAAAGACGAGGGGAAGCGGACCGTGCGGCGCCACCGGCTCGCCGAGCGCCTCATGATGGATGTGCTCAATATCCGCGGCGACAGCGCCGAGGCCAAGGCCTGCGAATTCGAGCACCTGCTCCACGAGGAGGTGGACGCCAAGGTCTGCACCATGCTCAACCATCCGGCCACCTGCCCCCACGGCAAGCCCATCCCCCCCGGTGACTGCTGCGACACGGCGAAGAAAAGCGGTGATCTCGGCGTGGTGCCCCTCACCGAGCTCAAGGCGGGGGAGGAGGGGGACATCGCCTACATCCTCACCGAGGACGACACCAAGATGCGCAAGCTCATGGCCATGGGGGTTCTGCCGGGGAACCGGATCAACCTCATGCAGACCTTCCCGTCGTACATCTTCCGGATCGGCTACTCCGAATTCGCCATCGACACCGCCCTGGCGCGGGAGATCCACGTGCGGAGATAAGGGTGAACGAGTAGACATAATTGTGGAGAGGCCGGGCTGACATGAAGCCCGGCTTTTTTTGTTTTCTGGCTGGCCCAATTATTGCTGCAAATATCCTGAAAAAAGCATTTGCAACACGGAGCAACGGCGAAAAATCCGAGAGGGAATTGCGCCTAATTTTACGTAAGAGCCCTACCCATTAGGGATTTTGAGCTGACTATTGACTTCTCCGTTGCTCCGTTTCTCCGTGTTATTACAACTGCCGTTTTCATGTTTATTGACAGACACCGCTCTTTTTTGTTGCCCGACAGTGTTACCGATGTTAAGAATCGTAACACGATTGGATGGTGGTCCATGTTAGGGAGGGCCATAAATGCATATGGCTGACGCACTCATTTCCCCTGGGGTCGGCGGCGCCCTTTGGGCGGCCACGGCCGGCACCATTGCCTGGTGCGGCCGAAAAGTACAACAGGAGCTCGACGAGCGGAAGGTGCCGCTCATGGGGGTTCTGGGGGCGTTCGTTTTCGCTGCCCAGATGATCAACTTCAGCATTCCGGGGACCGGCTCCAGCGGCCACTTGGGGGGAGGGTTGCTGCTGGCGGTGCTTCTTGGTCCCCACGCGGCATTTCTGACCATCGCTTCGGTCCTCGTGGTGCAGGCCCTGTTCTTTGCCGACGGGGGACTCCTGGCGCTGGGGTGCAACATCTTCAACCTGGGGTTTTTCCCCGTCTTCATCGCCTATCCCCTCATCTATCGCGCAGTTGCCCCCCCCGGAGCCGGCCAGGGGCGGATCACCGCCGCATCGGTTGCAGCCGCGGTGGCGGGGTTGCAGGTCGGCGCCTTTGCCGTGGTGCTGGAGACAGTCCTCTCGGGAATCTCGGCGCTTCCTTTTTCCTCTTTTGTCCTTCTGATGCAGCCGATCCATCTTGCCATCGGCATTGTGGAGGGGCTTGTCACCGCTGCCGTGGTCGGTTTCGTGGCGAAGGCCCATCCGGAAATCATCGGTATTTCCGTACCGGCTCAAGCCGCGTCAGATGGCGCCGGTTTCAGGAAGGTGGTGGTCTCGCTTCTTGCGGTGACAGTTTTTGCCGGCGGGGTCGTCTCCTGGTTTGCCTCCGGGAAACCGGACGGTCTTGAGTGGGCCATCGCGGGGGTAACCGGCACAGGAGAGCTGCAAGCACCGAAGGGGGGCGTCCACGGGAGACTGGCGGCGCTTCAGGAGAAAAGTGTCTTCCTTCCCGACTATTCCTTTGCCAAGCCCGTTGGGCATGAGGCGCCGGGACCGGCGACCCAGGGAGGGGCCTTTGCGACAAGGCCCGCGGCACAATCGGCAGGGGATGGCAGGATTGGCTCCTCCGTGTCGGGGATCGTCGGCGGTGTGCTGACCCTCGCTGTCGCCTTTCTCATCGGCTTGGTTCTGCGCCGTCGCACGTCCCCGTGATTCTGCCGATGGCGGGTTCATCTGTCCACAGGGAAGAGCCCCCGCGCGCTCCCCTTCGTTTTCTATCCCATGCCCCACATTGAAACAGCACTCCGCGACCTGAACCGCCTCGACCTCCTCGCCGGCGGTGATTCGGCCGTTCACCGTCTGGACCCCCGGGCGAAGGTTCTCGTAACCCTCGTATTCATAGTGACGGTGGTCTCCTTCAGCCGTTACGAGGTCTCGGGACTCATCCCCTTTATTCTCTTTCCGCTGGTTATGGTTGCCGTCAGCGGCATCCCGCCGGGGGTCGTGACCCGCAAACTGCTGGTGGTCCTTCCCTTCGCCGCCGTGGTGGGGCTCTTCAATCCGCTGTTCGACCGGGAGCCGCTCACGATGCTCGGTTCCCTGGCGGTGTCGGGAGGGTGGGTGTCGTTCCTGTCGATCATCCTCCGGGCCGTACTCACCGTGGGGGCGGCCGTGGTGCTCGTGGCCGTGACCGGCTTCGCCGGGGTCTGCCTGGCGCTCCAGCGGTTCGGCGTTCCCCAGGCCTTCGTGGTGCAGCTCCTCTTCCTCTACCGCTACATCTTCGTTCTGGGGGACGAGGGGGTACGGATGGCCCGGGCCAGGGAACTCCGCTCCTTCGCGGGACGGGGGATGGGGATGAAGACCTACGGTGCCCTGGTGGGGAGCCTCCTTCTCCGAACCTGGGACCGGGCCGAACGGATCCATATGGCAATGCTCTCCCGGGGGTTCCGGGGTACGTTCCACGTCGGGCGTGAGTGTTGTTTCGGACGGCGCGAGGTTGTCTTCACGGTCGGCTGGTGTCTGCTCTTCATGCTTTTGCGCTTTGTCAACGTGCCGCACCTGATCGGTGTGCTGGTAATGGGGGTACTCCCATGAGTCACCATATCGTCGAGGTCAAGGACCTTCGCCATTCCTATCCCGACGGGACCGAGGCCCTTCGAGGGGTTTCCTTCAAAATCCACCACGGAGAATCGGTGGCGGTTATCGGCGCCAACGGGGCCGGCAAGTCGACGCTGCTCCTCCACCTGAACGGGTATCTTCCGCCCACGGGAGGGGAGGTCCGGATCGGCGATACGCCTGTGGTCCGCACGACCCTTGCCGAGGTGCGCCGCACCGTCGGCATGGTCTTCCAGGATCCGGACGACCAGCTATTCATGCCGACAGTGGGAGACGATGTCGCCTTCGGCCCTCTCAACCTGGGACTTCCTCCCCACGAGGTGGAGCGGCGGGTGGCTGAATCCCTCGCGCGGGTCGGTGCCGGGCACCTGCGGGGCAAGCCCCCCTACCGGCTCTCGGGGGGGGAGAAGAAGCGGGTCGCCATCGCCACGGTTCTCTCCATGTCACCGGACATCCTGGTCATGGACGAGCCGACGGCGGGGCTCGACCCCTTTGCCCGGCGGCAGCTCATGGGGCTTCTGCGCGAGTTTCGGCATACGAAGATATTCACGAGTCACGACCTGGACATGGTGCTGGAGCTCTGTGAGCGGACCATCGTCCTCAGGGAGGGGACGGTGGCGGCCGACGGGCCGCCCCGGGAGATCTTCCGCAACGCCGAGCTCCTCGCAGCCTGCCGCCTGGAGCCCCCCTTCTCCATGCAGGGGTGCCCGGTCTGCAGCGCGGCAGGGTAGGGGTGCGAACTGGCGGATTGCTTGGCAGTAATCAAAGGGGCGTGTTTTTTAGAGTGAAGTTCGGTTGATTGATGCCGATAAGTTTTAATGACGCAGGCTGGAGTTGCTGAGCGTGTCGGCTCCTGTAGCGGCCTCGTCCCGTCGGAAACATCAATCCGGGGAGAAGGGACCGAATTCCATGAAAAAGAACATAGTATTCGCCGCGCTATCGCTCGCCCTCGTCGGAGGTGGTGAGAATCTGCTTGCCGCCACAATGGCAGCAACGGAACCGCCGGCCGTGGCGGAGCCCGTCGTCTGCCGGCACATTGCCGATCTGGCGCACCGGTATGGTGCCGAGCGGGCCCTCCCGGCCGCCATGGCGGTGGAGGGGAAACCCTGTCTGCAGAGCGAGGCGGCGGACTGCTTTCTCGCCATTGTCGATAAAATTGTAGTCAAGTACCGGACAGAGGGGGCGGACGCCCTGCCGGCGGACGATCGTGAGCTGATCGGTCGGCTCCATACCGATCTCGCCGACGAACTGGAGAAGCACCACGGCTACCACTCCCTGCGGGGAGAGGTGGAGTCGATGCTGGCAAAGCCGGATCGCTATGACTACCTCTACCGGTTCGGGGTGAACAGCTTTGTGCGGGGAGAAGGGGCCGGAAATCTCCGGCTACCCGATTTCAGCCATGCTCCCGGCCATGCCGAGGGGCGCTTCCTCTACCGGGTGAAACCCTATCTCTTCTGGCATCCGGTCGGCTGGCTCGACCTTCATGCCGAGGGGCAGGGGTACGGCTACACCGGCGGCGACCAGTACTATGGCAAGGTTTCCCTCTACCAGGGGTTTGCGGAAATCCTCTGCCTCACCCGGGAAGGGAACTCCCTCAAGGTGGGCCGCCAGGAGCTCGTTTACGGCAGCGCCTTCATGATCGGCAGCAACTCCTTCTACCAGGGGCTTACCTTTGACGCCTTGCGGCTGCAGCTGACCCCGGCAAAGCCCTTCACGGTGGACTTCTTCGGCGGCTGGTACGCCACCCCCTGGTCAGACGGCATCGAAGGGGGGCTTGCCGGCGCCTACGCCACCTGGACCGTTGCGGAAGGGACCGCCCTTGAGCTCTACGGTTTCCGGGACAGCGGCTCCGATGACCGCCAGGCCGGCGAGCACCGAAACTCCTTCGGCCTGCGGGCCACCACGAAGCTGGGGCCGGTTTCCCTGGAGGTGGAACCGGTCTGGCAGCGGGGACGACTCCACAACGGCGTTGACGCCAACGAGAGCATCAACGCCTGGGGTGGGCATGTGGACCTGTACGCCGACGCCGAGCTTGCCGGCTTCACCAACCACCTCTTCGCCGGCGCCGCCTACGGCTCCGGGAGCCGCGCGTCCGCCGACGGCACGAGCGGCCGCAAGGAATTCCTCAACCAGCTCACCGATTCTTCCCTGGCCGGCGACATGAGCGTCGTAGGTGACCTCTCGGGGCTTGATGTGGGGAGTATCCACGCCAGTGGCCTCCAGATCTACAACCTCGGCTGGGGCATCGACCTTACGAAGGAGTTGAACCTCTCTGTCACGGGCCGTTACTTCCTGGCCAACTACGTCCCTGACGGAGTGAGCCGCCGCATCGGCCTGGAGACTGATTTTACCTTGACCTACGCCATGGGCGGCAACTTCTCTGCCATCGCCGGCTACGACCGCTTCTTCACCGGCAAGTTCTTCCGCGATGCCTCGGGGAGCGGCGACGATATTCACTACGGCTACCTGATGCTCCAGTTCGATCTGTCCCACACCAGGCCGAAGAAGGTGGCCGGGAGGTAGACAATCGTTTCCCGTTGGGCTATTCTTCCCGTTCATATTACCAGTGAAGGGGGAAGCGATGAAAAGAACCGCATGGGCGGCGGCAGCCGTTCTTCTGGTCGCCACGGCGGCCGCCACGGCCGCAGAGAAGGTCGCGCTGCCGAAGGGATACGAGAAGTGGCAAAAGAGCACGGAGAAAGTGGTGAACGACAAGTCGTCGCTCTTCTACGGCATCCACAACATTTACGTGGACAAGAAGGCCATGCCCGCCTACCAGAAGGGTGGCCCGTACCCGGAGGGGAGCCGCTTCGTGGTGGTGCAGCACACCATCAGGAATGAGGGGGGCAAGCCGGTCAAGGGGAAGAAGAGCATGGTCGTCCTCATGAAGAAGGACGCAAAGCAGACCGCCACGGGCGGCTGGCTCTTCGCCGGTTTCACGCCGGAGGGGAAACTTTCGGGGGTCGATTCGGTGAAGAACTGCTTCGAATGCCACCTGAAGGAGGCGAAGGACCGGGATTTCGTCATCTCCCGGTACGCCGACTTCAAATAGCCATCCTTTTCCTGGTGAGACACAAAAAACGCTGCGGGTGACCGCGGCGTTTTTGCGTTTTGAGACGATGACGACTCAGGGAGCGCCATTTTTTTCTCAATAATCTCCCCGAATGGTCGATAAGCAATCCTGTGAACCTTGTGCGCGAAAGGAGACGGCAGGAATGAAGACACTGATAGTCGAGGATGATTTCATATCCCGCAAGATCATGAAGGAACTCATCACCCCCCTGGGGGAGTGCGACATCGCCATCGACGGCGAGGAGGCCGTGAAGGCCTTCCGGCTTGCCCACGAGGAGAAGCGTCCCTATGACCTGGTCTGCATGGATATCATGATGCCGAACCTTGATGGCCACGGGGCACTGGAACGCATCCGGGAGATGGAGCGGGAACTGGGAGTCGCATGCGCCCATGAGGTTAAGGTTATCATGACCACGGCCCTCGATGATCCCCGAAACGTGGTGGAGGCGTTGTACCGTGGCGGAGCCATCTCCTACCTGGTGAAGCCGATCACCCGGCAGAGGCTGTTGAAAGAGATCAGGAGCCACGGCCTGGTGTAGCCACGGCCATGGGTGACATCAGGAATTTCCTGATTCCCTGAGCTTTTACTAAAGATATCAGGCCCCGTGACGATAGAGTAAACAGTATGTGATCCTGAACAGTGACCGGATCCGGCCCCGGGCCGATCCCGACTATTCCCTTCCCCCAAAGGCGGTCTTTTGTGGAACTATCGTTCTTGCGCAGGTTTAATAGAGAGCCCGACCACTCCGCAGCTGCACCGGGTATTCCCTCGGCTGCTACGGCAGATCAATCCCTCGCCGGTCATTTCGAAGAGTGGCACGGGCGGCTCTCGACCATCGGCAGCCGGATTACCCTCCTCAATGGCTCCACCGAGGAGGAGTTTCTCGCCATCGGTTCCCGGCTCCACGACTTTTACGCCCGGGCCGGGGAGATCGAGGGGATGTCCCGCCAGGTGGCCGACCTGATTCTGGGCGAAGAGGTCGGCCGTGACATGGCAGCGCTCCACGGCATTGTCGACCGGATTACTGACTACCTCAACCGTGCCGAGGCGGAAACCGAGCAGAGCTCCACCACCCTCCAGACGATTCTTTCCTACATCGGCTGCGTCGACGAGCCTCTGGAGGGGTTCCGCAAGATTATCAAGAACCTCCACATGCTGAGCACCGCGGTCAAGATCGAGAGCGCCCGGCTCGGGGAAGGGGCGGCAGGGTTCACTACCCTGGCCGACGACGTGGAGCGGCTTTCAGTCTCCATCAAGGAGAAGTCCGTCGCCATCCTTGCCGAGAAGGATACGCTCTCCGCCATGATTGGCGGGACCCTCGCCCGGGTCACCGCCACGGAAGCGGAGCAGCGGGGAAACGTCCGCCAGATCCTCGACAGAACCCGCGAGAGCCTCGCCACCCTGGCCGAGATCCATGGCCGCTGTTCCGAGGCCGTTGCCATCGTAACCTCTTCCTCCGCCGAGACGGCGGAGAGCATCGCCGAGGTGGTCACCTCGCTCCAGTTCCACGACATCACCCGCCAGCAGATCGAGCACGTTAAGGAGGCCCTTGACGACTTAAGCCCGCATCTGACCGGCCAGGCCGGCGACCCTGTCAAGAGGGCCGGCGAGGTGGCCGACGTCTGCGAGCTCCAGGAGGCGCAGCTTCGCCACGCCCGCGAGGAACTTTCGGCCGCCGTGGCGCGGATCGTGGAGAACCTGCGCGACATCGCCCGCCAGCAGACCCGCATGTCGGACGAAACCCGCGTCATGGCCGGAACCGCCGATCAGGCCGGAAGTTCCTTCTTCGTGGAAATGGAAAGCGGCATTGGGCGGGTGACGGACGTCCTATCCGACAATGCCGTGGCCAACCGGAACCTGGCGTCGGCCATGGAATCGGTGGTGTCATCGGTGCGGGACATCGCCGGTTTTGTCACCGACATTGAGGAAATCGGCTCCGAGATCGAGCTGATCGCCCTCAACTCCCAGGTAAAGGCCGCCAATACCGGCGACGGTGGAGCCGCCCTCGGCGTGCTTGCCGAGGCGATCCAGCACCTGTCGGTTGAGGCGCGGGCCCGGACCGGCGCCGTTTCCGATACCCTCCGGAAGGTCACGGAGGTGACCGAAAGCCTGAGCCACGGGATCGACACCGACGTCCGTTGCATAGCCGAAGAGGTGGACGGCTTCATTGTCGAAATCCGGAGCCTCCTCGGCTCGGTCCGTGGCGTCAATGAGCGGCTCCTCTGCCTCCTTGGCCGAATCGACACGGCTGTCCAGTCACTTTCCCGCGACATCGATCTGGTCACGGGTATGATGTCGGTCCATGAGACTTCGGCGGCGGTCATCGACGAGGTGCTGGCGGAGATCGACAGCGTCGTTGGGGAGGTGCGGCGGTTTGTGCCTGCCTCGGCGGACCATTCCAAGGAGCAGCGGCTGCGGGAGCTGGCCGACCGGTATACCATGCACAGCGAACGGAAGGTGCATGACGCGCTGCTCAAAGGGAGCGGCACGAAAGCCGCGCCGGCGCCGGCAGCGTTCGCCGCGCCGCCTGTCCTGGCGGCCTCAGCAGATGACGGGCTCGGCGACAACGTGGAACTGTTTTAAGGCCGGGACCGGGGACCGGTAAAGGTGCAGGCCTTACGGGGAGAGATTATGGACGGATTGACTATTGAGAAGGAACAGTCGACGGAACAGGGCGGAACTTTCGTTCTCCGTGTGGGGGGCGATCTGACGATTCCCTTTGCCGGCGAGTTCAGGGGGGCGCTCCTCGATGCCTTCGACGTGGCGGGAAGGGTCGTCGTCAACCTGGAGGGGGTAAGCGCCGTGGACATCACGGGGCTGCAACTCCTCTGCTCGGCCCACCGGTCGGCCTGTGCCCGCGAGAAGGGATTCGGCGTCGAAGGTCTGACGAATAGCGTCCTGGCTGAGGCGGTGGGCCTTGCCGGATTCCGGCGCCATGTGGGGTGCGCCGCTGACGTGGGAAAATCCTGTATCTGGATTGGAGGATACGAGTAATGGCCAAGACAATCATGACAGTTGACGATTCCGCCAGCGTGCGCCAGATGGTTGCCTTCACCCTCAAGCAGAACGGCTACGACGTGGTGGAGGCGGTGGACGGCAAGGATGCCCTGGGAAAACTGGGGGGCGTAAAGGTCGACATGGTGATTACCGACCTGAATATGCCGAACCTGGACGGAATCGGGCTCATCAAGGGGGTACGGGGACTTCCCGCCTTCCGCTTCACCCCGATCATCATGCTCACCACCGAAAGCCAGGATTCCAAAAAGGCCGAAGGGAAGGCCGCGGGGGCCACCGGCTGGATCGTCAAACCCTTCAAGCCCGAGCAGCTCGTGGCGGTGGTGAAGAAGGTGCTCGGCTGATGGACGCCCACAGACAGGCATACAAGGAAGAGGCCTACGAGCTGTTGGCCGAACTGGAGACCTCGCTTCTGGAACTGGAGGAGACCCCCGAGGACATGGACCTCATCAGCCGGGTCTTCCGGGCCATGCACACCATCAAGGGTTCGGGGGCCATGTTCGGCTTTGACGACATTGCCACTTTCACCCATGAGGTGGAAACCGTCTTCGACATGGTCCGCAACGGCCGAATGCAGGTCTCGCGGGACCTGGTGAATCTCACCCTCAAGGCCCGGGACCTCATCAAGGGGATGCTCGACGCCTCCGACGGGGGAGGCGAGGCGGTGGAGGGGCGCGAGGCCGAGGAGGTCATCGCCGGACTCAGGCATCTCGTCCCGGCGGCGCCGGACGCTGGGGCGACCCCCAAATCGTCCCCGGCGGAATCGACTCCCGAGGCAAAGGGAAGGGAGGCGGCGGTAACCTACCGCATCCGCTTCGTGCCCGTTCCCGAGGTGACCGTCAACGGCACCAACCCGCTGCTCCTTTTAGCGGAGCTTCAGCAGCTCGGCGACTGCCGGGCCGTGGCCCAGATGGCGAAAGTGCCGCGTCTGGAGGAGATCGACCCCGAGCACTGCTTCATTTTCTGGGACGTGATCGTCACCACGAAGCGGGGGATCGACGCCATTCGCGACGTCTTCATCTTCATCGAGGACGACTGCGAGTTGAAAATCGACGTCATCGACGACGGTGGTGCCCTCGATGTCGACGCCGACTACAAGAAGCTCGGCTTCATCCTCGTCGAGCGGGGTGACCTGACGCGGCAGGACATGGACGCAATCCTCGCCAGGCAGAAGCGCTTCGGCGAGCTGCTCGTGGAGCAGGGAATCGTACCCCCCGAAAAGGTGGAGTCGGCCCTCATCGAGCAGCAGCACGTGAAGGAGGTCCGCAAGGACCGCCAGGCCCAGGAGAGCGCCTCCAGCATCCGGGTGCCGGCCGAAAAGCTGGATATCCTGGTGAACCTGGTGGGGGAGCTGGTCACGGTTCAGGCTCGCCTTTCCCAGACCGCCGCCAGCCGGGCCGATGCGCTCCTCGTCACCATTGCCGAGGAGGTGGAACGGCTCACCAACGAACTCCGCGACACGGCCCTGAACATCCGGATGCTTCCCATCGGCACCACCTTCAGCAAGTTCAAGCGCCTGGTGCGGGACCTGTCGGTGGAACTGGGCAAGGACATCGAGCTGACCACCGACGGTGCCGAGACCGAGCTGGACAAGACGGTCATCGAGAAGCTGAACGACCCCCTGGTGCATCTCATCCGCAACTCCATCGACCACGGGATCGAATCCCCCGATGCGAGGGCCGCCGCCGGCAAGCCCCGCCAGGGGACCGTGCATCTTGCCGCCGTCCACTCCGGAGACAGCGTCCTCATCACCATCACCGATGACGGGGCTGGCCTCGACCGGGAGGCGATCCGGGCCAAGGGTATCGAGCGGGGGATCATTCCGGCCACCGCCGAGCTCTCCGACAAGGAGATCTTCAGCCTCATCTTCGCCCCCGGCTTCTCCACCGCCAAGGCCGTCACGAGCGTGTCGGGGCGCGGGGTCGGCATGGACGTGGTGAAGCGGGCCATTGACGCCCTGCGGGGCACCATCGACATCAGCAGTGAGCAGGGCACGGGAACCGTCATCACCATCAAGCTGCCGCTGACCCTGGCCATCATCGAAAGTCTCCTGGTGAAGATCGGCCCCGACTGTTTCGTCCTCCCCCTCTCCATCGTGGAGGAATGTGTCGAGTTGACCCGGGAAGATGTGCGAAACGCCCACGGCCGCAACCTGGCCACGGTACGGGACCAGATCGTCCCCTACATCCCCCTGCGGGAGCGGTTCCTGATCCGGAGCGAGCAGCCGGAGATCGAGCAGATCGTCATCACCCAGGTGGGGGGGAGCAGGGTAGGCTTCGTGGTGGATCACGTTATCGGCGAGCACCAGACGGTCATCAAGTCTCTGGGCAAGATGTACAAGGATGTCCATGGTCTCTCGGGGGCCACCATCCTGGGCGACGGCTCCGTGGCGCTCATTCTCGATATCCCCCAACTCGTGCGCGAGGTGGAGCTTGAGCAGATGGCCCGGTGACGCGGAGACTGTAATGGCACGTTCGAGCCGCCGCGATTGGTTTTCGCGGCGGTTTTTTCGTGTATGAGGGACCATTTGTTGTTTCCGGCAGGAATTGTGCATTAATTTGATGATTCTCTCTCATCTCATGGTAATAGGGGGCAGATCGGCCCCGCTGTAGTTTTGCAAGAACCTCAGAGGATAAGGAAGAGATGACGTTCCAGATGCAGGCTTCCTCAATCAAGGTACGGCTTCTCCGGATAAATATCCTTCTTCTCGGAGTCACATCCGTTGCCATCGTCCTGGTGGTCAACGTCGCCCAGAAACAGCTGGCCCTCACCGATGCCGGCAGGGATGCCGAACGAATCCTCGCGCGTCATCTTGCTATCCACACCTACATCAACAAGCAGCTCAAGCCTCGGCTTCTTGACTTCACAGCGCCTCAGCGCGACAAGGAGTACTTCGATCCGGTCTGGATGTCCTCCACCTACGCCGTTCGCGAGATTGACAAGATATTCCAGTCCCGCCACGGGAAGGGGTACTACTATAAGGAATGCGCCATCAACGCCCGGAGCCCCCAGAACGAGGCAGACCCCTTCGAGCGTAAGTTCCTTGAGCAGGCCGGCCACAACTCGTCGATTACCACGTTCAATGGCGTGCGCGAGATTGATGGGAAGATGTTCTTTGTCTCCATGGTACGGGGCGAATCGATGGAGAAACCGTGCCTCCTCTGCCACAGCACCCCGGAGAAGGCGCCTGGGGGACTTGTGCACGCCTATGGGCCCGACCGCAGCTTCAGCCGCCATGAGAACGAGCTCGTGTCGGCCGTCTCCATTCGTATTCCCCTGTCTGGGGCGTATGCCGAGGCCAACAGCTTTTCCCTTAAGCTGTCGGCGCTTCTCCTTGCTGTGATTACCATGCTGTTCGCTGTTCAGAACCGGATTTTAGGGCGTCTCGTTTTCATGCCCCTGGCCGTTGTTGGTGAAAGCGCCCGCCGGATTGCCAACGACCGGCGTTACCTTGGCGAGCAGATCCCCCTCAGCCACGGACGCGAAATGGACGAACTTGCAACATCCTTCAATGTTATGTCGTCGGAGCTTCACGCCTTCATCAACAATCTGGAGGAAAAGGTCGATGAAAAGACCGCAGAACTCGTGACAGCCAGGAAGGAGGCCGAGGAGGCCAGCCGCGCCAAGGGGGATTTCCTCGCCACCATGAGCCATGAGATCCGCACCCCCATGAATGCCATCATCGGCATCAACCAGCTGCTGCAGAACACCCTTCTCACCCAGGAGCAGCGCCGGTTGGTTACGGATTCAAGCAGTGCCGCCGAATCGCTTCTGACCATCATCAACGACATCCTTGATTTTTCCCGGGTCGAGGCCCGGCGCCTGGAACTGTCGGACGAGGCCCTGGAACTGCGTTCCTTCGTCGAGTCCCTCCGCCGCCTCTTTGCCGTGCAGGCGGAGCGGAAAAACATCGACCTTGCGGTAGCGGTGGTCGAAAGGGCCCCCCAGTTTATTTTCGGCGATCCGGCCCGCCTCTGCCAGATACTGACCAATCTCATCTCCAATGCCCTCAAGTTCACCCCGGCGGGGGGGATGGTCACCCTTGCCGTGGACGCGGACCCTGCCGCCGGTGAGCTGTTCTTCTCGGTGAGCGATACTGGCATCGGGATCGACAGGGAGAAGCAGGAAGGTATCTTCGAGGTGTTCCGCCAGGCAGACTCTTCCACGACCCGCATCTACGGCGGTACCGGACTCGGGCTCGCCATCGTCAGGGGGCTCGTGGAGCTGATGGCGGGAACCATCGGGGTGGAGAGCGAGGCCGGGAAAGGGGCGACATTCCGGGTACGCCTCCCCCTGAGGCCCGCCGCCGGCCCCCCCGTGGCCGGGACGGCCAGCGACGACATTCCCGACAGTGCCCTTCCTCCCCTGTCCGTCCTCGTGGCCGAGGATAATGAGCTGAACCGGATGGTGGCCATTGGTCTGCTCACGGCCCTCAACCAGCGGGTCACTGCCGTCGCCAACGGCAGGGAGGCCGTTGAAGCCTTCCGGCACGGATCCTTCGACCTGGTGTTCATGGATGTTTCAATGCCCGAAATGGACGGTATCGAGGCCACCAGGGCAATCCGCCGGGGAGATGCGGGCGAAGGGGCCCGCGCCATTCCGATCGTCGCCTTGACGGCCCATGCCCTGAAGGATGACCGGGCCCGCTTCCTTGCCGAGGGGATGACCGACTACCTCTCGAAACCCCTCTTCCGCAGTGAACTGCGGAGAATGGTCCTCTGTTTCGCCGGAGATGGTGGCAAGCCGTCGCTGGAGGCGGCGCTGACGGCGGAACATGCCTCCGACGAGGGCTCCCCCTTCGACCTGGAATTCCAGCGGTCCCAATTCCACGATGCGGGACTAGAGGACTTCCTTGCCGATATCCTCTCCACGTTTGCCCGATCATCGGCCACGGAGTGCGAGCGGATGGAGGAATACCTCGCCGCCGGCAGGTACGCCGAACTTGCCGCCGCCGCCCACTCCGTGAAGGGGGCGGCGGCCACCATCGGCGCCCCCCAGGTAAGCAAACGCGCCGGTGAACTGGAAGCGGCGGCAGAGAAAAACGACGGCCCCCTTGCCGCACGGCTCATTGTCCAGCTTCGGCGCGAAGTCCGCAGGATCGAGGCCGCAGTCAGCAAACTATCCTGATTCCCGCCACCTGGTTGTGCTCTTCCGGCGACGACACGCTCGTGCTGGGGATGCTGGCCGACTCGTTCAGGAGGTGTTCGAACTGGAGCCCGATAACATCGAGCCGGCGCCCCGCATCGGCACGAAGCTGGACACTTCCCTCATCACGTGTTTTTCTGTTTCTGCTCTGTGCCCCTCAAGAATTCCGCACCGTTGCCGATACAGTTATAGGTGAGAGGTTTTGTCTACGTTACGGGGCGGATTTCATGACGAGCACAGTTGAAGGGCAGGCACTACTCCTTGTCGATGACGACCGCGGGGTTCTTCGTACCCTTGCCGCCACTCTCCGCACGATAGGTTACTCTGTTACCCCTACGGCCAGTCCCCTTGAGGCCGTTACCCTCCTCAAAGCAAACCCGTACCATACCCTCGTGACCGATATCATGATGCAGGAGATGTCCGGGCTCGATCTCCTGGTGGAGGCGCGGCAGATTGATCCTGATCTTCCCGTTATCCTCATGACCGGGTATGCGGAGATCGACACGGCAATCAGGGCGATCAAGCGGGGGGCCTTCGACTTCATTACCAAGCCGATTGATTTCGAGTATTTCTCTTTGACGGTGGGGAAGGCAATCCGGCACCGGACGGCAATCCAGATTCAGCGCGATTACAAGGCCGCCCTGGAAGAGATGGTACGGGTACGCACCCTCAAGCTGACCGAGAGCATGGAGGAGTTGCGTATTGCCAAGGAGCGGGCCGAGGACGCCCTTCGGGTGAAGTCGCGGTTCATCTCCACCATGAGCCATGAAATCAGGACCCCGGTAAACGGTATTGTGGGAATGATAGAGCTGGCCCAGGAGACGGGCTGTCAGGGGGAGCAGTCAGCGTACCTCGATTATGCCAGGGAGGCCGCCCTGCGGCTCACGCGGGTCATGGACAGCATCCTGACCTATTCCCGGATTTGCGGCGAATCGCCCGACGTGATGGCCGGCACCTTCAACCCCCGGGAGGAATGCGATCGGATAGCCCAGGATGTGTCCGCCGAGTGCCGCAAGAAGGGGCTCTCATGCACTTGGGACGTCAGTGATGCCGTCCCTCCTATCGTTGCCGGCGACCGAGAGGGTTTTGGGGAAATTCTGCGCCAGTTGGCCGATAATGCGATAAAATTCACTCCGTCGGGTTCGGTTTCCCTTGAGGTTTCCGTTCGGCTCAAGGCTGACGAGTCTGTTTTGCTCGCCATTGCCGTGGCGGACACGGGAATTGGCGTACCGGAAGCGTGGCGCGCGCGGATTTTTGAACCGTTCTGTCAGGTGGACGGCTCACTCACCCGGCAGTATGAGGGGACCGGCCTGGGGCTCAGCATCGTGAAGCGCTGCGCTGAACTGGCGGGGGGCGAGGTGTGGGTGGAGTCGGGTGCCGCGGGGGGGGCCGTCTTCCTCTGTACCCTGTGGGTCAAGGACGTTTCCCCCGAGAATCGGTAATCGTGCAGAGATATGGCAACAGGAGTTACCCCATGAACCTGCGTATCTTCCTGTTTCTGGCAGCCATGGTGCTGTTCACCCATGGCGCCCATGGCAGGGTCATCGAACTGAGTGCTGCCGACGGGCCCCCCTATTCGACTTCCGACGGGGCCGGGGTCGCCGACCGGATCATCCGGGAGGCGTTCCGGCGTGCAGGGGTGCCGGTCAGGGTTCTCTATGCTCCCTCCGAGCGTTCCCTGGTCAATGTGAACGAGGGAATTGTCGATGGCGAATACCTGAGAATCTCGGGGCTCCAATCAAAGTATCCCAACCTGGTAATGGTGCCGGAACCGATCTGCGAGTACGAATTCACGGCATTCGCCAGGAATCGCGGCATCAGGATCGGGGGGTGGGAAAGCCTCAGGCCCTACAATGTGGGCTTCATAACCGGCTGGAAAATCCTGGAGGAGAATGTGACGGGGGCTAAATCCCTGACAAAGGTAAAGGATCACGATGCGCTCTTCGAAGTGCTCCGCAGCGACCGGGCCGACCTGATCATCTTCGAGCGGCTCCAGGGTGAGGCGTATCTGAAACGGACGGGGGAAAAGGGGATAATCTCCCTCAAACCACCCCTTGCCCAGCGCAAGATGTATCTCTATCTCAACCGGAGGAACGCTCCTCTCGTTTCCAAACTGGCCGATGCCCTCAGGCAGATGAAGCAGGACGGCACGACGCGGCGGATCATGTCGTCAGTGCAGGGAGCGCCACGGTAGCCCATGTCTATCAATCCCTCCCGGAACAGAATCGGCAAGCGGCTCTTCAGGCAGGCGGTCCTTCTGGCGCTGGCGCTCAGCGTGGTCTTTTCCGCTCTCCTGACCGTTATCGAGTACCGCCGCGCCGCGAATTCCCTCAACAATACCGTCGAGCTCCTCCAAAAATCCCAACTGGCGGGAATCACTGCCGCGCTGTGGAGTTACGACCGGCAACAGATTACGGCACAGATCGAGGGGATACGCCACTATCCCTACATCGGCTACGTGGCCATCCTCAATCAGGACAAAGTCATCGGCGAATCCGGCACCAGGAGAGAGCGGTACGTGGATGCCAGGACGATGCCGCTGTCGGTGGAATACAACGGGCGTCAGGTTCCCGTGGGAAGCCTGTACATCGAGATGGACCGGCTGAGTGTCGTTCGACAGGCCTTGGCCACCGCCGCGGTTACCCTGGCGGGCCAGACGGCGATCATCATGCTCGTGATGATCTTTGCCTTCATGCTCTTCGAGCGGCAGGTGACCCGCCATCTTGTGGCCGCCTCCTCGTATTTCACCTCTCTGGATATTGCCCGGGTGAAACATCCCCTCTCCCTGGACAAGCCCCACAACGGCGACGAGATCGATGAGCTGGTGGATGCCTTCAACCAGATGAGGGAATATCTTTCCGTCGCCTACCAGCAGCTGAACCAGGCCCAGAAACTGGAGGCCGTCGGCCGACTGGCGGGCGGCGTGGCCCACGACTACAACAACAAACTTACGGTCATTCTCGGCTATGCCCAGCTCCTCAGGCACAGCGGCGTGGGGAGCGAGGAGAACGCGGAACAGATCGAAGAGATCATTCGGGCAGCGGAGCATTCCCGCGACATCACCAGCCAGTTGCTGGCGTTCGCACGCAACCAGAAAGTGGAGCCGGTCCTCGTTGACTTGAACCGGCTGATCTCCCGGGCTCAGAAATCCCTCGTCAGGCTCATTGGCGAGGATATCAACCTCACCCTGAAGCCCGGCGACGATCTCTGGCCGGTGCGGATGGACCCGACCCAGGTGGACCAGTTGCTCATGAACCTGGTCCTGAACGCCCGCGATGCAATTGTTGGAAACGGCAGTGTCACGGTCGGGACAGAGAACGTCGTGCTGGATGGTGCTGCCTGCGGAAAGATTCCGGGCGCGGTGGCAGGCGAGTATGTACGGCTGACCGTGAGTGATACGGGCAGCGGCATGGATCGCGAGACCATGGAGCATATCTTCGAACCCTTTTTCAGCACCAAGGAACTGGGGAAGGGGACCGGTCTGGGACTTGCCATGGTGTACGGGATCGTGCAGCAGAATGGCGGGGCACTGGCCGTGGAGAGCGAACCGGGCAAGGGGGCGGTTTTTTCCATCTATCTCCCCCGGTTCTGTGGAGAGGAAATGGCCGGTGAACCGTCGCCCGTTTCGAGGTCTGTGGCACCATGCGGCACTGTTCTGCTTGTGGATGACGACGAAGCGATCCGGCAGATAACGGCACATATTCTCCGGCAGTCGGGCTTTACGGTGCTGGTGGCCCAGGGGCCCGAGGAGGCCATTGGCATCTGCCGACGGCCGGGCACGGCCATAGACCTGATCCTGACGGATGTGATCATGCCGACCATGAATGCCGGGGAGATGATCCCGATTCTCATGGGACATCAGCCTGAGGCCAAGGTGCTCTGCATGTCCGGGTATACGGCAGATATCATTGAACGGAGGGGAAAGATAGGGGATGACGTTCCGTTCGTTCAGAAACCGTTCTCGCCTGATAAGCTTTTGCAGGAAATCGGGCGGGTCATGGTCGCCGGGAATTGACGCCAAGCGATAAGGGGAAACAGATGCCGAACAACAACCTTACCAGGCAGGAATACCAGACACTCGTGGAGCAGTCGCCGATCCTGATCTGGCGTGCCGGTACCGACGCGCTCTGCAACTACTTCAACGAACGATGGCTCCATTTCAGGGGCCGGACCCTCGAACAGGAAGTGGGCAACGGATGGGCTGAGGGGGTGCATCCCGATGATTTCGACCGGTGCCTCCGGATTTTCCTGGATGGCTTCAGCCAGCGGGAGATCTTCGAGATGGAGTACCGCCTGCTTCGGCACGATGGGGTCTATCGCTGGATTTTCGACCGTGGAGTTCCCTTCCATGACGACGGTGGGGAATTTGCCGGCTATATCGGCAGCTGCATCGACGTAACCGCCTGGGTTGATGCCCAGGAGGCGCTCCGCAAGGCAACCGAGACGGAAATCCTCCGCCTCAAGGGGCTCCTTCCCATCTGCTGCTCCTGCAAAAAAATCAAAAACGGCAAAGGTTACTGGGAGCAGGTTGAAGTGTACGTCAGTGAGCATTCCGACGCCGAATTTTCCCATGGGCTCTGCCCAGATTGCCGGCATGCACTCTATGGGATTGATATCTCGCCTACCGTCGCGGCGTGAGTTCACCCTGTGTCGATTGCGATAGGCCCCGAAGATGGGGCTTTTTTTGTTTTTGGGCGGTTTCTGATGAACGAAAGAGGCAATTCTATGAAGTGTTAATGGACTGGCACCAATTGTGCTTTTGTTACGGTGTTGCTGAGTAATTGTCTGTAATTAATGAAATTACTTCTTTCATGGAGGAAATGGCGATGCTGCAAACGCACATGATGGCGGGCACCTGCACGGTAAAACCGGCTCGGATATCACCGACCTCCTTCACACGGCAGGGACGGGGAACGGAGTTTATTCCCGGCGACGGAGCTCCTGCCGCCATGGGGCGGCGGATTGAGGAGCTGCTTCTCGTTGCGGAGTTCGGCGCGGCTGTCGGCACCCTCCTTGACCCGCACCAGGTCTGCGCGGCTGCTGGCGAGTGGCTCTGCTCGGCCATCGGGTGGCAACTGCTCTCGGTCTGTTGTCATGGGGATGCTGCCGGCACGCTCCGGCATAACGACGGGACTCGTAATCGTCGAGAGTCAAAAAAATGTCAAAAGAGTGCCGCCGCTCCCGTCTATGTGGCAAAGACACTGAATGGCCTCAGTGACGCCTCCGATGTTTACACAATCCCCTTTCCGGATGGGTCGGGAACCCTCTCCCTGTCCCGTAAATCGATGGTCGAAAGTCAATATTCCGACGAGTTCGTGCTGGGAATTGTCGAAAATCTCGCGCGGTCCCTGGTCAATGCCCGTGAGTGCGACAGGCTCAAGACCCTTTCCATGAGGGATCATCTGACTGGCCTTTACAATCGTCGGGTCTTCGAAGCGATGCTCGAAGTGGAGACCCGGAAGCGGACCTCGAAGCCTTTTTCCCTGCTGCTGATCGACCTCGACAACTTCAAGATCATCAACGATACCTATGGTCACGGAACCGGGGACCAGGTTCTGGTTGCCGTCGCGAAGATGCTCCGGCTCAGTTTCCGGAAATCGGACGTCGTTTCCCGGTATGGCGGCGAGGAGTTTGCGGTGCTCCTCCCGGAAACTGCACCGGACTCCGCCTGGATGGTTGCGGAGCGTTTCCGCGAAAACGTCGCATCTCTCTCGATAGGTTACAGAGCCGAGAATATCATGCCGACGGTCAGTGTCGGCATCGCCTCGATAGCGTACCGGTTCGGCATTGAAGTCGCCGACGTGCTCGAAGAGGCCGATCGGGCCCTCTATCAAGCCAAAGCCAACGGCAAGAACCGGGTGTGCGCCTCACTTCTCGGTGAAAATGGATAGATGGTGGTACAAGAGAAGCAAGAGCCGGAATCGATCGTGACCTTGATGGTGGACGTGGCCCCTGGACGTCAAGTCAAAGCTGATCTGAGCGGTGTCGCGGGTTGGGACGAAACCAGGCGCCGTTGATCTCTGGATGGGGAAAGTAGGGGCATGGTAAGCGGGGTGTGCCGTTGAGGCGACCCCGCTTTTTTTGTAGTGAAGGAACATTAATGAGTAATGACGCAGGTAATCAGAACCGTGTTTTGAAAATAATAGTTAAACTTCAGTAAATAATGCCGAAAAGGGTAGAGAGATTTATGTAAGGAAATGAGGACATATCTGGGGCCGGTTCTACCGTCTGCCCGGTGACGTTCGGAGTAAAACAAAGGAGGATGTATGTTTAAGAATCTGAAGATTGCATCGAAACTTTGGTCGGGATTTGCCGCCGTCCTGATGATCATGATTGTGTTGGGGGTGGTGGCTTACTTCCAGACTCACCTCATTGATGACAATATCGAAATGATTGCTCGGGAGGATTTCCCCAAGACTGTCCAGGCCCATGAAATGGTCAACCAGGCGAACATCGTCGCCCGGGCGGTCCGCAATGCCATCCTCCTGGATGAACCGGCCCAGAAACAGAAGGAGTTGGCCCGGATTCAGGAGGCCTTCAAAAAGACCGAGGATATCGTCACTGCTCTGGAGAAAACGGAAAAGAGCGACGAAGGAAAGGCGAAGCTGAAGGCCGTAACCGACAACTGGAAAGGGTATCAGGAGGCCCTTACCAACGTCGTTGCGGTTATCAAGGGGGGGAAGTATACCCAGGCCAAAGAGCTTCTGATAACCAGCGTGAGAGATCGGCAGACGGCATACATGAAGGGTGTTGACGAGTTGGTCCAGTATCATACCGAAGTGGTGGAAAAGCTTGGCACCCAGGGAATGGCAGCGGGTGAACGGACACGGCTAATGATCATTATCCTGACCATGGCCGGTGTTCTGCTGGGTGGTGTTCTGGGGTTGGTCATCGCCCGTTCCATTGCACGGCCGATCCGCGACTGCATGGCCGCCGCCGACAACATCGCCGCAGGAAACCTGAATGTGAGCCTCGATTCTGATGCCAAGGACGAAACCGGCCAACTTCAGGCTTCCATGGCCCGGATGGTGGAGGCGATCAAGGCGCTTGCCGCCGATACCGGCACACTCTCTGCGGCTGCCGTCGAGGGACGCCTCACCCATCGTGCGGATGTCACAAAGCATCAGGGCGAGTACCGCAGGATTGTGGAAGGTGTCAACGGGACCATCGATCGGCTGGTTGGTTTCCTCGACACCATGCCTGCCCCCGCGATGATCATCGACAACGATTACTCGATCCTCTACATGAACGAACTGGGTGCCAAGGTGGGGGGGAGGACGCAGCAGGAGGTGGTCGGCCGCAAGTGTTACGACCACTTCAAGACCTCCGACTGCAAGACCGACAAGTGCGCCTGCTGCCGGGCCATCCGCGATGGCCAGGTCTCAAGCAGCGAGACCGACGCCCACCCCATGGCGGGACTCGATCTCGATATTTCCTACACCGGCGTGCCGATCCGGGATGCTGCCGGCAAGGTGATTGGCGCCTTCGAGGTGGTTACCGACCAGACAGCGGTCAAGAAGGCGGCGCGGCTTGCCGCTAAGATTGCCGACTACCAGAAATCCGAGACTGACAAGCTCGTGGCCGGCCTTTCCAAGCTGGCGGAAGGGGATACCGGCTTCAGGATCGAGCCTGCTCCCGGCGATGCCGAGACCAAGGACGTACACGATACGTTCCTCGCCCTCGGCAATGCGATGAACACGTGCGTCGAAGCGGTCAATGCCCTCGTGGCTGATGCCGACGGACTCGCGAAGGCAGCCGTTGAAGGCCGCCTCACCTGCCGTGCCGACGCGGCAAAGCACCGGGGTGAATACCGAAGGGTCATCGAAGGGGTCAATGGGACCTTTGACCGGCTCGTGGGCTTCCTCGATGCGATGCCTGCTCCTGCGATGATCGTCGACAACGATTTCTCGATCCTCTACATGAACGAACTGGGTGCCAAGGTGGGAGGAAGGACGCAACAGGAGGTGATTGGCCGCAAGTGTTACGACCACTTCAAGACCTCCGACTGCAAGACCGACAAGTGCGCCTGCGGCCGGGCCATCCGCGATGGCCAGGTCTCAAGCAGCGAGACCGATGCCCACCCCATGGCGGGGCTCGATCTCGATATTTCCTACACCGGCGTGCCGATTCGGGATACTGCCGGCAAAGTGATTGGCGCCTTCGAGGTGGTTACCGACCAGACGGCGGTCAAGAAAGCCGCCCGCATTGCCCAAAAAGTTGCCGATTACCAGGATGCCGAGGCGGCAAAGCTGACCGACACCCTCGTTCGGCTGGCCCAGGGTGATGTGAACGTCCACATCGAACCGGCCCCGGCCGATGGCGATACCGAATTCGTCCATAAAACCTTCTTCGAAATTGCGAACAACATAAATTCCCTTGTCGCGGCTACCCGTTCCATGGTTGCGGCCGCCAAGGAGGTGGCTGCTGGCAATCTTACCGTCGAGCTCACCCAGCGATCCGAAGGCGACGAGTTGATGAAGGCGCTGTCGGAAATGGTCAGGCAGCTGACCGCCGTCGTTACTGAAGTGAAAGTCGCTGCCGACAACGTTGCGTCCGGATCGGCCCAGATGAGTTCTGGCTCAGAGGAGATGAGCCAGGGCGCCACCGAACAGGCGGCGGCGGCCGAGGAGGCCTCCTCGAGCATGGAGCAGATGAGCTCCAACATCAGGCAGAATGCCGACAACGCCACCCAGACCGAGAAGATCGCCATGAAGAGCGCCCAGGATGCCAAGGCAGGGGGGCAGGCGGTGGCTGAGACCGTGGTCGCCATGAAGGACATTGCCGCCAAGATCAATATCATTGAGGAGATCGCCCGGCAGACGAACCTCCTCGCCCTCAACGCAGCCATTGAGGCGGCTCGCGCCGGTGAGCACGGCAAAGGCTTTGCTGTGGTGGCTGCCGAGGTGAGAAAGCTCGCCGAGCGGAGCCAGAAGGCAGCCGGGGAGATCAGTCAACTGTCATCGGCCAGTGTCGAGGTTGCTGAACGGGCTGGCGAGATGCTGGGACGGATGGTGCCCGACATCCAGCGGACCGCCGAGCTTGTCCAGGAAATCAGTGCCGCGAGCCGGGAGCAGGATACCGGCGCCGAGCAGATCAATAAGGCGATCCAGCAGCTGGACCAAGTGATCCAGCAGAACGCCGGAGCAGCCGAGGAGATGGCTTCCACTGCTGAAGAGCTCACGGCCCAGGCAGAGCAGCTCCAGTCGACCATCAGCTTCTTCCGGATCGGCGACAAGGGGAGCCGCAAGCCGGCACCCAATTCGGCGAAAGCTCGAAACCGTGTTCAGGTCGGTCATGTTGAATCCGGCCCTGCTTCCGCCAACGGCTATTCTGGTAAATCAGTTTCTACTGCCGCCAATGGATACGCTTTCGAAATGGAAAGCAGTGACCACATGGACGCCGAATTCGAAAAGTTCTGATTTTTTTCATCTCTGTAATGTATAGAGAACGCCGTGGCCGATGCCGCGGCGTTTTTTTGTGTATTCTTGGATTTGTATAATGATTTGTTCCTATAAATTAATATGTTACATAAAATTCATGTAAAGTGAGCCTCTTGCAAAAGGCTTGAAAGTTGGCGGCCAGAGGCCGCGTGCGGTGAAATTTTCACCAGTGTGCAGCATTAAGCAGAGCCTCTGATCGTTTTCATCGGCATTTATCCGGAATCCGGGCGCACCCCCCCCACGGA
>NZ_JAUQXO010000076.1:0-8041 GCF_030834625.1 Geobacter sp. | reverse complement strand
TGCGGACGGCTCCCGAGTTGGCGCCGGAGCTGGAGCACGTGGTCAACGCCTTCGATCCGTGGGCCAGGGACCGAGGTGAGTACTATTCGCTCCAGTGGAAACCGCGGAAAGGGGCCGAGGCGGACGGGGCGTTCACGGGGGGGGGAAGTGATGAGATGACTTGCGGTGAGGCTTTGGTTTTCTGCTGATTGGATAAGAACCTGAATCCGGCATTATCCGGTCAGCTTAATCAATTGGTTAGGCGGCATCACCTTTTCGTAACTCTGGATGAAAACAATGAAAGGAGTTAATGGCAATGGTAAATCATCGTTCTTCCTATTTGAGGGTCGCGGCTTTAATGATGTTGCTGGCCACCGTGATAGCAGGATGCAGCACGTGCCCAGTCGGGCAAGAGATCGTGATCCCGTCGTCTGACGGGACCGGCCCATCTCTTGTCATGGATTTTCACTTGCCCAACGGAAGTATAGTAACCGTCACGCCGGGATCTACGACCTCGACAGTTGACGTTCCGGGTGGAGGCAAAGTCACCGTCATCGTTAATGCAAAGGACGGCGAAGGGGTTCAGGATGCCCAGATCTGGGCCGCCGGCATTACTTGGACGACAGATCCCAATACCGGAATTACAACTCGCTCGGGACCGGGCTTGCTGGGCGCTCCAACGGCGAGCAACCCGGATAGTCGCAGCCCAGGCGAGAAGGGATGCACTGAACGCGTTGTTTCGCAGAACCTGGAAGTCCACAGCACACCTCGAGGAGGCGCCTCTTACGAAGTAAGCGCACGCGGACTCAATTTTGGTGGCAGAGACGTGCGCACACCGTTGGTTAGACTTCAAGCACAGTGAGATCGGAGTGTTGGCACAGGGGCAGAGCCGGACAAGAATCTCACGCGAGGAGAAGCGGCGAATTAACCGGTGTCGCCAGCACTTACAACCTGCACCCCGGGTGCAAAGGGAAATCTTATGAAAAACGGCACCGTATCAAAGAATCAGTCCACTCGCCGTGTCCTGCTCACCTCGTGGGCCATAACTCTTGCCGTGGCTTTCACGGTCTCGTCGTTGCCGCAACCGGCCCGGGCGCAGGGCAGGGAACCCATTGCCGCTGCGGGCCACGGCGGTTTTTTTGGCCAGGACGGGCGCCAGATTCCCTTGACGCTGCGCTTTGTCGCCGACGCGCAGTCCTGGTATCGCAAGCAGTTGTTGGCCACGGTGGCTCCGGCCAAGAAGCGCGAGTTTGCTGCCTATGAAAAACGGCTCCGCGGTGGCTTACAGGTTGACGGCCAGAATGAGCTCGTGCTGCAGCACCAGGCACTGGAATGGTTGCTGGCCAACACTCCATCAAAGCGTCTCAATCCTCAAACGGCCGCCAAAATCCGTGCGCTACGGTACGCCATGAACTGGAAACTGCCGGAGCAGGGCGATTTGAAGGTGGTCGACCGGCGCGAGCCATTCACCCCGCGACCGGATGTCTTGAAGCGACTGGAGTCCCTGGCGATCAAACCCGCGGGGGGCGTGGCGCGGTCCGTCACCACCAGCTCGGGTCAGGCCTATATCGATGAATGCGCGGCAGCCGGCGTACCGATTCCGCCTACCATCAACGTGATGGATCCGGCCGGGTTGACGGGGTGGAAATCCCAAGGCTTCATTCCTACGGGAAGTCAATTTATCGTTGGGACCCCTGCGGAGGTGCGCACCTTCAAGAGTTCTTCCCCTGAGGGGATGTGCTATGCATTGCCCCGGTACACGGACGCCAGTCTGGACACGGTTTTTCTTGACGGTGTGATCTGCATGGGCAAACAGAGCTCCAAGGTCTGTTTTTGGGACAACCAGTGGACGGTAGGCGGCACGGTGCAGGCTTTCGACTTCCCGGCTGGCACCCAGATACCCATCGGCGTACCGACAACGTCCGGCGGCAAGTATCAGGGCGGCGGGAAGGAGATCGAATTCGGCCCGGGCGGGGTCTGCACCGATTGTCACGCGGGAGAGAATCCGTATATCATTCACCCCAAGGCCAATCTCGCCACCAGCGGACCGGCGGTGTTGTGGGAAACCCTTGCCGGGGCGCCACAGAATCTGCCGTCGATGGCGGTCAACCGCTACGATCCTCTCGTAGGGGCGTCGTGGCCGCAAAACCAGCTCTCGCAGGCCGGCTCAACCCTCCCCGCAGAGTGCAGCGGTTGCCACGTCAAAGGTGGCAACGGGCGCTTCCCGCATCTGTCGAATCAGATTCCTCAATACTGCAGCACCGTTCTGGGACAGGCGATAAACGAGACCATGCCGCCGGGCAGCCCCGGAAGCGCCGCCACTGCGGCCAACGCCTTCAAAAATGCCTGGTGCGGCAGTCCGCCCAATTCGAGCTCTGCCGACGCAGGCGACCCGCACATTACGACCATCAACGGCATCAACTACGACTTTCAGGCGGCGGGCGAGTTCACCATCCTCAGGAACGATGACACCGGCTTCGAACTGCAAGCCCGCCAGAGCCCGGTGCTCACTTCATTTACCCCCGGCGCCAACCCGTACACCGGTCTGGCAAGCTGCGTGAGCCTCAACACCGCCGTCGCCCTGCGCGTGGGCAAGCACCGCATTACCTACCAGACTGCCGGCGGGACGTCGGCCAATGAAAGGCGATTGGAACTGCGGGTGAACGGCAAACGCGTCGACCCCCGGAGGGGCTTCAACCTGGGAGGCGGCAACGTGATCAGGAAAGGCACTGCCGACCGTGAGCTCGACATCCGCCTGGCCGATGGGACGCGTGTGGTCGTTATACCGCTCTTCTGGTCGTCACAGGGCTACTGGTACCTGGACGTGCAGGTGTTCAACACCCCCGCACGGGAAGGGGTGATGGGCCCCGTTCTTGCCACGGAGTGGTTGCCACGCGCGCCCGACGGCACGAGTTTCGGCCCGAAACCCGCCTCGCTGGTAGACCGGCATGTGCAGCTCAACCACAAGTTTGCCGACGCCTGGCGAGTGAGCAGCAGCACCAGCCTCTTTGACTACCCCCCCGGAACCACCACCGCCAATTTCACCGACGTCAACTGGCCCCCCGAGAGTGGTCAGTCCTGCACCAGCACCACAGTGAGCAGCCCCACCCCCAGGGTGGAAAGGCCACGTCCTGATCTCGCCAAGAAAGCTTGCCGCGGCATCAAGGACAAAGCCATCTACGCCAACTGCATCTTTGATGTGACAGTGATGGGGGACCCCATAGCCGCCAAAGGCCACCGGCGTGCGGACAAGCTCAAGGCTTTGGCGCAGTAGACACCGTTGGTGGTGAATCAATAAGTTACAGAGACAGGTCTCGGGACAGGTCTCAACCCTCGACCTGGCAAAAAAGGAGGCAAAAAATGAAGAAAGTTAAAGCCTTTGTTGTTGGTTTCACCGGACAAAAAACAATGAGACGGACCTCGACCCTTGCCCTCTTGACATTACTCTGCCTCATCTGCGCGAGCTGCGCTTCGAGAAAAGTGCCGACGGACGCCCGGCTCGTCCTGAAGGACAACGACATCAGAAGGATTAATCAGGGCCTCGCCCAAGGGAGTTTCGTCTTCACCATCCCCACGCGGACCGAGGCCCCTCCGACCACGTGCCCCAAGCCGACTCAGCCTAACTGCATCTGGATATGCACCGGGACCGACCCCCTTGATGGCATCGATGACAATACCTGCTCCACCAACACTTACTGCTGCTACGGCTGCGGCGAGGGTGGCGTAGACGTGTGCCAGTAAGGACAATGAAGCTGGAAAACGTGACTCTTATCAACCGGATGCAGCATGAGGTCTTCCTATGACGACGCGCATCGCACTCTATGGCGGCACCAACCTGTCAACGGAGGAAGCATACTTCGTGCGTTGCCTGACCCGCCACCTCCTTGCAATTCAGGGTGTCGTCCTGATCAGTGGCGGATTCAAGTGCTTCAGGGAACATCCCGAGCGGGTCAGCGTTGACAGCGCGGCATTGCTTGAGGCCAAGGAACGCCTTGACCAGCCCGAGGCTTTCAATCTGCGGTTTGAGACATGGCTTCCCCTGGAGAGGCTGGATCGTCCTGACGACAAGGTCGAACGCTTTGCGGAAGGTACGGTGCACCGGATTCCCGGAACGGATCAGGCCAGACGCTTCAACCTGGTGAAGGCGGCTGACGGACTGGTGACGATCAAGGGGGAGGGAAACACGCGCACCGTTCTGGAGCTGGCGCTGGCTCTCGATAAGCCGGCGTTGCCGATTCCCTTCACGGGAGGGGACTCCCGGACCTTGTGGGAAAACAATCGCGCGGCGTTCCTCTATTCCCTCAATCTTCGGCCAGAACTGATTGGCCGCCTTGAGGGCGATCCGCCGCCGCTGTCGGAGCTGGAAGGGATTGCCAGGGAGGTCGCCCAGGCCATTTATGATGCGGCCAAGAAGCGCTGCCTGGTTCTGATGCCATTCGGTCCGGGGCATGACGATTTTTACCAGAACGTTCTTCGTCACGCTATCGAAGCTGCAAACTATATCCCCCATCGAATCGATATCGATGATTACGCGGGAAATATCCCGTCTTTGTTTCTTTCATCGCTAGAGCGCGCCCGAACGGTGGTCGTTGACGTTACCGGCCTCAACCCCAATGTGATGTACGAGCTTGGCCAGGTCCATGCCCGCGGGATCAACCCTTTCCTCATTCATCGCCGGCAAAAGGCCGCGATAGACGTCGATGCGCTGCCGTTCTACCTGCGCCACGAGAAGTTGGTCAACGAGCTGAATGATGAAGCCGGCCAGCGCAGGATAGCCGACGCCCTGACGCGGTACCTGAATTTTGTCGCCAAGAATGCCGAAGAGCCGCGACGTCAGACATGAAAGCAACAATGACACGATCATCAAACACAAATACCTCAAGCACTCCGACACCATCAGGAGGAATCATGGCAAGCAACGTTCGGCCACAGGGCCCAGGTCTCAGACAGTCTTGCAAATCACTCCGGCTCACCTTTCGGGTCGTGAACCGTGAGATTCAACTCGTGGGGTATGAGCGACTCGACATGATCCCCCCCCCCTCCATTGGAGAACGCCCGGAAGCGGGAAAACATGGCGGTTTCTGGATAGAGCTTCGCGACGCGGGCAATCGCGCGCTCTTTCACCGGGTTCTCGACAATCCGCTGGGGAACTCCGTTGAAGTGCATTCGCCCGACGGAAAGATCGAACGCCGATTCGGCGAGGTAACGGAGGGGATTTTCGAGGTTTTGCTCCCCGACGAAGACGACGCGAGGTCGGTCGTCCTCATGGGCAACCCGCTCGTTCCTGCCAAAGGAAAGGCCAAACACCCGGCGGCATCGGGCGAATTGGCACGGTTTGAAATTCCCGGACGCGGGAAAGGGGGTGAATGATGGGCTCAAGTGACGGATATGTGCTGGGAACCACCAAAGTAGTCGATCATGGCCCTGACAATGCTCGCTGGAACCTTGTGATTATCGGCGACGGATATCGAGCAAGCGAACTCTCAAACTACCACACCCATGTTCAAAACTTCATTACCGAGCTGCGGAATACGCCCCCGTTCAACGAACTCTTCTGCGGAATTAACATCTACCGCATCGATGTGGTCTCCACCGACAGCGGGGCGGACGATCCCGGCTGCGCGGGAGGAACGGCGGTGACGGCGAATACGTACTTCGATGCGACGTTCTGCACCATGTTCGCGGGAAGCCCGCTGGATCGACTCCTCTCGGTGGACACGGCTCTGGCGCTCTCTGTCGTTACGGCGCGGGTGCCGCTGCGCCATCAGGTGCTCTGCATCGTCAATTCAACCAAATACGGCGGATCGGGAGGGACGATCGCAACCTGTTCGGTCGATCCCCAGGCAAACGAGATTGCCATCCACGAGATGGGCCACAGCGCGTTCGGACTGGCGGACGAATACGGCGGCAACGGTGCGGGAACGCCCGCCGGCGAACCTTCGCAACCGAATGCTACCCGTGACACGAACCGGGCGACGAATAAATGGCGTACCCTGATCGCGGCGGCGACGCCGATGCCATCGCAGTGCGACGCGTCGTGCGCCGCCTCGACCTGCGTGCCGCCCGGTTCTCCGCCTCCGGCCGGTGCGGTCGGAACTTACGAAGGCGCCATCTATTCGGACTGCAACACATACCGGCCGCTGCCGTCGTGTTACATGCGCGATTACGGACCGTTCTGCCCCGTCTGCTCCGGTGTCATCAGGGCGACGCTGCAGCCGTTCCAGCCGGCGGAATCGATCAATCTCGTAACGCCGAGCATTTCGTTCACCAATGTTCCGGCGGGAATGGGGGGCGTGGGGGTTACGACCCACCGGGCGATCCGCTGGGATGTGGTTACCTGCCGAAGTCTTACCTTTCAGATCACGGCCGGGCCGACCGGCGGTTTCGGCACTCCGGCGGGCACGTCGGTGTCGGTCACGGCCGATCCGAATCTTCCCTCTGTCGCTGCACGGATCTGGCTTTCCTACACCTCAACCAATCCGGGCGACACGGCGAGCGGCAGCGTGACGGTGCGCTGCGTCGAGACGGGCCAGACCTGGGTGATCAACATCAACGCCAACACCATTGCCCGGCCGCGTTCGGCCGTAGCGCTCGTGATCGACCGTTCGGGCAGCATGAATGACGATGCCGGTGACGGCATCACTAAAGTTCAGAAACTGCGCGAGGCGGCAAACGCCTTTATCAGCATCATGCTGCCGGGCGACGGCATCGGACTGGTCCGATTCAACGAGACTGCCCAGCGCATGATGGAGATCCAGGATGCGGGGGCATCTCCCGGCGGTGCCGGCCGCACGACCGCCATCGGCCACATTTCGGGAAGCGACATCAACCCCTCCGGCTGGACATCCATTGGCGACGGCGTCGTGAACGGGAAGCAGATGCTCGATGACGCGCAAGCCGCCCCTTCGCCGGACTACAACGTGACCGCCATGGTCGTACTCACCGACGGCCAGTGGAACCGCCCCCCTTCGCTCGATGACGTTTCGGGAAGCATCACGGCCAACACCTACGCGGTCGGCCTCGGAATTCCATCAAATATAAGCGTCCCCGCTCTCACCACGCTCTGCCAGGGCCATAACGGCTACCTTCTCATAACCGGCGCGCTTTCGACGGATCAGTCGATGCGGCTGTCGAAGTATTTCCTGCAGATCCTGGCAGGGGTGACCAATGCGCAGATTGTCGCCGATCCCTCCGGGGTGCTGGACCGCCGTTCCGAACACCGGATTCCGTTCTGGATCTGCGAGGCCGACTACGGAATGGATCTGATCGTTTTGAGTCCTGCCCCCCAGGTTATCGACTTCCAGCTCGAAGCACCTGACGGCACGAGGATCACACCAGCCTCAGGCCCGGCCGGTGCAAATGCGCAGTTCGTCCTGACGCAATACGCGTCGTTTTATCGGTGCGCGCTCCCCGTGCTGCCGGCGAACGCAGCGGGAAGTCATGAAGGCCTCTGGCACGCCGTGCTGAAACTCGGCAGACGGATAGCGGGAGGCTACAGCTATGATTCCGGCGCCCAGAATGTAAAGGGGCCGGTCATACCCTACGAGTTCGTTGCCCATTCGTATTCGAGCCTGACGTTCTCGGCACACGTCTCACAGGCGAGCTTTGAGATCGGTGCCACGGCCGACATCGAGGCGTCCCTGCGCGAATATGACGCCGTTCCGCGCGGCCGTGCGAACGTGTGGGCGGAGATTCGCAGACCTGACGGCGCCTTCGATACGATAGGGCTATCAGCCACGTCGGGAGACCGGTACACGATGAACTATGGCTTGCCGATCCCGGGCGTGTACAGCATCCGTGTCCGGGCCCATGGCGAGACGATGCACGGACTCCCCTTCGACCGCGAACAGACGCTGACGACCGTGGCGGTACCGGGCGGCGACCGGTGGGATCCGAACGATCCCAAACGCGATCCGGTCTGCGAACTGCTGGATTGCCTTCGGCGAGCCGGGGCCATCAACGAGGAGTTTATGCGAAGGCTGAAAGCTCTCGGGATAGACCTTGCGTCGTTCCTGAAGTGCCTCGAAAGAAAATGCCGCGGAACGGCCGCTGCAATCGAAAC